>JAEWSD010000055.1 GCA_023398615.1 Bacillota bacterium | reverse complement strand
ACAACCGTTCCTAGAATTTTCCCTAGAATACTTTCCTGAAATAGATTTGCAGACTTGTGCAAATGGCATGATCTGGTATATAATGTAATTGATTACCCAAAGAATTATAAAATTTGATTATTTTCGGAAAAAACAATAATGCTTTGGCATAATCAGACCAGATCAGGAGGCTGCTATGTTTGAAATAAATAAAGAAGAATTTAAGAAAAGTGTTGAAGATTATATAAAGATGTTTTATCGCAGAACTCTGGAGGAAGCTACAAAGCAACAGCTCTTTCAGGCGGTTGCGTTCTCGGTTAAAAATGAAATTATCGATCAGTGGATGGCTACCCATAAACAGTATATTATGCAGGATGTTAAGACGGTATACTATCTGTCGATGGAATTTCTGATGGGGCGTGCCTTGGGGAATATAATCATTAATTTAAAGGCAGATAAAGTAATCCGTGAAGCCCTTGATGAAATGGGGTTGGACCTTAATGTCCTGGAAGATGAGGAGCCGGATGCGGCGTTAGGCAACGGAGGCCTGGGAAGGCTTGCGGCCTGTTTCCTGGATTCCCTGTCAACCCTGGGTTACTCCGCATACGGCTGCGGTATCCGTTATAAATACGGGATGTTTAAGCAGAAGATTGAAAACGGTTTTCAGGCAGAGGTGCCGGATAACTGGCTGAAGGACGGGAATCCATTTGAAATAAAGCGGGCCGAATATGCGGTGGAGGTTAAGTTCGGCGGTAATGTGAGAGTGATCCGGAATGAGCATGACAGAGAGGTATTTACACAGGAGAACTATCAATCGGTGATGGCGGTGCCGTATGATATCCCCGTTGTGGGATATGGTAATAATGTTGTAAATACCTTGCGGATCTGGGATGCGGAAGCCGTGAATACCTTTAACCTGGAGTCCTTCGACAAGGGGGATTATCAGAAAGCGGTAGAACAGGAGAATCTGGCACGGACCATCAGCGAGGTATTGTATCCGAACGACAACCATTATGCGGGAAAAGAATTAAGACTGAAACAGCAGAATTTCTTCGTATCCGCAAGCGTACAGCGGGCGGTCGCAAAATATATGGATAACCATGACGATATCAGAAAGCTCCATGAAAAGGTATGCTTCCAGTTAAATGATACTCACCCGACCGTTGCGGTGCCGGAACTGATGCGCATTTTAATGGATGAGTATTATCTTACCTGGGAGGAGGCATGGGAGATCACCACGAGAACCTGTGCATATACCAATCATACTATTATGGCGGAAGCCCTGGAGAAATGGCCCATAGATTTATTCTCCCGTCTGCTGCCGAGAGTCTATCAGATTATCGAGGAAATTAACCGGAGATTCCTCATAGAGGTCCGGAACAGATACCCGGAGGATAGCGGCAAGATAGAACGGATGGCTATTCTTTATGACGGACAGGTGAAAATGGCCCATCTTGCCATAGTGGCAGGCTTTTCCGTAAACGGTGTGGCAAGACTGCATACGGAGATACTTAAGACTAAGGAGTTAAAGGATTTCTATGAAATGACTCCGGAAAAGTTCAATAATAAAACGAACGGCATAACCCAGAGAAGATTTCTGCTGCACGGCAATCCGTTATTAGCCGGCTGGGTTACGGGAAAGATCGGGAACGGATGGATTACCGATCTGGGCTGCATTAATAAGTTAAGCGCATATGCCGGCGATGAGCAGAGCCGGAAGGAGTTCATGGAGATCAAATACAAGAATAAGCAAAGGCTTGCCTCATATATTATGGAGCATAACAATATCGTGATCGACCCGGATTCCATCTTCGACGTACAGGTGAAACGGCTTCATGAGTACAAACGGCAGCTGTTGAATATTTTACATGTAATGCATTTGTATAATTGCATCAAGGCATCTCCCGAGATGGAATTCTATCCGAGAAGCTTTATATTTGGGGCAAAAGCTTCGGCAGGCTACACCAGGGCAAAAGCAATCATTAAATTAATCAACAGCGTAGCCGATACCGTAAACAATGATGAGACGATTAACGGAAGGATTAAAGTTGTATTTGTAGAAAATTACTGTGTGTCCAATGCGGAAATAATCTTTGCCGCGGCAGATGTATCCGAACAGATTTCAACCGCGAGCAAGGAAGCTTCCGGAACCGGCAACATGAAGTTCATGCTGAACGGTGCGCTGACGCTGGGGACTATGGACGGAGCCAATGTGGAGATCGTCGAAGAGGTAGGAGCGGAAAACGCGTTTATTTTCGGCCTTGGTTCGGATGAGGTGATTCGGTACGAAACCGAGGGCGGATATAACCCTATGGATATTTATAATAATGATCCGGATATCCGCCTTGTACTCGATCAGCTGATAAATGGTTTCTATTCGCCGGACGACAGGGAGCTGTTCCGTGAGATTTACCGTTCCCTTCTGGAAGGAAATTCCGGAGAAAAGGCTGACAAATACTTTATTTTAAAGGATTTCCGGGCATATGAGGCGGCGCAGAAGGAAGTGGAAAGAGCATACCGGAACAAAGAGCAATGGGCGAAATCGGCAATCCTTAATGTGGCAAAATCCGCCAGGTTTTCTTCAGACCGGACGATCGAGGAATATGTCAGGGATATATGGCACCTGGAAAGAGTAACTGTAAAAATGAAATAGACGTAAGGCTTTGTTTTGCGCCCGGCACGGTTACCGCTGCCGGGAGCAAATTGAAGAGAGCTGTCGTATCTGCTTTCAATATTACAAATTGTTTTGCAGATATTACTATTTCATCATTTTATTATTATGTTATTATTATAGTAAATACTGCAATAAAATGACATTATTATGTAAATCTGTTTTTCAAATAAAATCATATGTAAAGATGTGACTTTTTTCAATAACATATATTTATTATTTATTCCGGCAAGGAGGACGTATGCAGAATCAACAAGTATTCAGAGATATTGTAAAAAACATTGAGAAGGCCATTGTTGGCAAAACGGAAATCATTGAGTTTGGTATTATAGCACTCTTGGCTGAGGGGCATCTTTTATTAGAGGATGTACCCGGTGTGGGAAAAACGACCCTGGCGAACGCAATTGCCAAATCGATAGACTGCGGATTCACAAGGATTCAGTTTACACCGGATACTTTGCCAAGTGACGTGACCGGTGTATCCATTTATAATATGCAGACGGGACAATTCGATTTTAATCCGGGCGCCATCATGAACCATATCATCCTGGCGGATGAGATTAACCGTACCTCTCCAAAGACGCAGGCAAGCCTGCTGGAAGCAATGGAGGAACGGCAGATCAGTGTGGACGGCAAAACGTATGCCTTACCGGCTCCCTTCATGGTAATAGCCACACAGAACCCGATTGATTATCTGGGTACATACAACCTTCCGGAAGCTCAGATGGACCGTTTCCTGATGAAATTATCCATCGGCTATCCCAGTGCGGATGATGAGAGAAGAATGGCCTCCTTTTATATCAGCCAAAGCCCTCTAAAGCTTCTGAATTCTGTAACAGATGGGAAAACAGTTGCCGCAATGCAGCAGGAAGTGAAAACGGTTGTGATACATAAGGATCTTATAACCTATATCATTGAGATTATCAACGGAACAAGGAAGGATTCGAGCCTTACGTTAGGTGCAAGTCCAAGGGCCACTCTGGCGCTGATCCGTGCCAGCCAGGCCGCCGCCTATTCGTCGGACAGGGATTACTGCATTCCGGATGATATCCTGAAGGTAATACATCCGGTACTGGAGCACAGACTTATCCTGTCACCGGAAGCAAGGCTTAACAAGCTTACGGCCGATAAGGTATTGGCAAAGATAATTTCCAGGGTTAATGTACCTATTCTATAACAGCTCGGATACCGGTGAAAGCAGAAGGAAGGAATCAGTATGCTGATAAATAGAATTATACTTGCCGTTTTGATAATAGGATCGGGTATTTTCGCCAGCTTTTACGGCGGAAATGTTTCCTATGCCTTTTTTTATTTTATGTTAATGATACCTGCGATATCATTCCTGTATACCTTTTATGTTTATATGCGTTTCCGGCTTTATCAGGAGATAGAACAAAGAATCATAGTTAAGGGAGACTTGACCCCTTATTCTTTTACCATAGGCAATGAAGATCATATCACCTTTCGCAGTGTCAAGGTAAATTTTTTGTATGACAAATCCAGGATTCTTAATTCGGAGAACATCAGGGAGTACTGTCTCCTCCCGGGAGCCTCGGAAACAATGGAGACAAAGCTTCGCTGCAATTACCGCGGCAACTATTATGTAGGTGTTAATTCCGTAGAGATTATGGATTTCTTATACCTGTTTAAAATCACCTATCCGATCCAGTCAAAGCTGCCGGTCACCGTGCTGCCCAGAGTTCTTACTATTGACAGGCTGAGAATTGCTCCGGCGCAAAAGGATACCAAGAATTCTCCCTTCCTCAGAACTACGATTCAGGATGAAATGGATATCGAGACCAGGAAATACCAGACCGGGGACAGCAGAAAACAGGTACATTGGAAAGTCACGGCAAAGAGGAATGAATTATTCAGCAGAAAGTTTACCAGCAATCCCAAATCGGAAGCTTTTTTAGTCATGGATATGCAGGATATCCATGAGGATGACCTGACAAATATTATTACGGAGGATCAGATTATTGAAAGCACACTGGCGATTGCAAACTATTTTAAGAATAACAGTACCAATATCAATATATATTATGATCAGGATAAACTCGAGAAGACAATTATCCGGAGCAAAATAGATTTTGATGTGTTTTATCAGATGTGCCTTACGCTTCGATTTCACTCCAAGCTGCCGGTTGACCGGGTACTTGATATGTGCAGACAGGATTACGGGCAGGACGGATTCTTTATTGTGATCACACATAAGCTGACCAAAGCACTATATCGCAGAATGCTTGACCTGTCACAGGAAGGACAGGACCTGGCGCTGCTGCTTATTAAGGATGCCATTCAGCCTGACGAGGATAACATCCTGGATGACCTGAAGCTTGCCGGTATTCCGTTCCGTCTGATGACCAGAGAGGATGAGATAGAGGAGGTGCTAAGCTTATGATTGGCAGGGAAATATTTCACTCCGGCTTCGGCCCGGACGGCATAACCCAAAACGGTATACCGAGGGGCGTCTCCTTTGTAAACGGTACTATGGTGACAATTGCACTGGCGGATTTTCTGAACAGTCTGTTTAAGCTTCATACGAATATAATCATTACGGTTTTTGCCGCATTGCTTTTTTCCTCCGGCATCATGCTGCTTGACAGGAATAAGAGGAACATACTCAGTTACTTCACTATAGGCGGAGTATTTATCGCAGGTGCCGCCATCGGAAGAATATTTAAATTCAGTTATGTGAAAGCGGTTATGGAAGTCTATAACTGGTGCCTTACCTATGACCGGGAACTGGAGAATTATAAAAGGGGGTACGGCCTGGCCGTTATGGCCGGAATCCTGCTTCTTTGCAGTATTTTATTCTATGTACTCCACAGATTCAAGAGGGTTAAAAGTATTATTGCGATAATATCAGGTATCCTGCTTATTATTGCCTGTGTCAATAAGGTGTACATTCCTAAATTAAGTGTCGGTGTATTTTTGGCATATTCTCTTGTAATCCTTGTCGAGATATGCGGAAAAAGGCTATCTAAGAACAGCAATGCCGTGGATAACAGTATCGCAACCATTTATCTGGTCCCGATTTGTCTGCTGGTGGCCGTTCTGGCCGTACTGCTACCTTCCAAGCCGGAGCCGATTCAATGGAAAGGTGTCAAACATGTTATTAGTGTGGTTCGGGAACAAAGCTCCATATGGATGACGGAGCTTCGTTACCGTTTTGATAAAAGCAGCGGTGAATTTGAGGTAAGCTTCTCCGATTATTCCGATAACAACGAAGGAGAGCTGGGCGGCGACATAAAAACCTCAAAAAAGAACACTTTAATTGTAACTACCGACGAAAAGAGTACATCGCGGGGGTACCTGACCGGTTCCATAAGTGACACCTATACGGGGCGCAAGTGGACAAAAAGCGATCCGGACACCGTAGATTACCGGAATGAGGATTACTATCTGGATTTCTATGAATTGCTGCGGGCCTTTACGAGAGCCCATGAGGATGGGCTGGACCTGTCCGGTATGGTTGAAAAAAGAAGCTTTGAGATAGAATACAGGGATATTATGACGAGGTCTGTTTTCTATCCTTTAAAAACCTACAAAATTTATTTTGACAAGCCGGTTAAGTATAAGGAAACGCCGCAGGGAGCCCTGGTATATAATAAGGCGAAAGGAAACGGCTCAAAATATAACGTGCAGTATTATGAACTGAACCTGAACAGTGATACCTTGAAAATGCTGCTCCGGAATGCAGGGCAGAAAGAATATACGGTCACCGAAGAAGCGCTGCGCAGAGTCGGCGAAGAGGTCTTCGGCTATAACACCACCGGATTTGATATTGATATGTCCGGTTTAAATCAGGACCTGGAAGTGCGGGCAGATGAGATTATGAAACAATACACAACCTTGCCGGATACCCTGCCTGAAAGAGTAAGACAGCTTGCTGCCGATATTACCGGGAATTGTAATAATGATTATGATAAGCTTAAGGCAATTGAGGATTACCTGAATAGGATGGATTATACAACAGTAATAAGCAGTACTCCAAAAAAAGAAGATTTTGTTGATTACTTTCTTTTCGAGCAGCAAAAGGGTTACTGTACCTATTTTGCCAGTGCGATGGGAATACTGGCTCGTTGTGAGGGTATTCCGACACGGTATGTGGAAGGCTTTATGGTGGATTATAAGGAACAGGCAGGGGCTTATTCCTATAAGGTGTTCAGTAAGAACGCGCATTCCTGGATCGAAGCATATATTGAAGGAGTAGGCTGGATACCGTTTGAACCTACGCCGGCTTTCTACCAGGGCAGATATACGGAGTGGCAGAGTACGAATTCCTCAGGAATTTATCATGATTCCGGCGTAAATTTGGATGATATTATCGCTACGCCTCCGGTACATCAGGAGTTCCCTGAGCAGGGGAAAAAGGCTGTGCCGGAAAAGAAAATTATGGCAGGAGAATATATAGCCGCCGTACTTCTTATGCTGGCCGGTGCATTGCTTTTGTTTGGTGCCGCCTTATATTTATATTATAAATTTCTTGAGAATAGGCGCTACAGGAAATTCCGGAATGCTTCCGACAGGACCAAGCTATCCATGCAGATATCGGAGATTCTTCATTACCTGTCAAAGGACGGATATAGGATGACATCGGATGATACGCTTTACAGGTATGCAAAACGGATCGGGAATGCGGTTAATTTTGATAACATCAGTTTTCCGGAGATCGTCCGGATATTCATGAGGGTAAGATACGGCGATAAAGAGCCTCAGGGCAGGGAATTGCAGACCGTCATAAAATTCTGCAAAGAGCTTGAAAAATACATGTACGTAAAATTAGGAAAACGAAAAATGTTTTTCGATAGATTTGTATTTCTGCATTTGAATTAATGAATAAAACTGTCATTTCTGGTGAAAATATAGCTAGAGGTGATAATAATGAAAAAACACAACTTAGCTGAATTTTTTAAAAGCAAAAGTTTTTATGCGTTATTATGTGTTGGGGCATTGGCAATCATAGCGATTACAATGGTGGGATTGAATCGAACATCTGATAAAGAGCAAAACAAGAATCTGGTGGATTTGAACGAGCCGATTGCAGATGTTTCAGAAGGTGAAGATATTAGTAACCAGGAGATTGTAGCACCGGACACAAATAACACAACCTCGACAGCTGATGCTAATAATAAAACGGGCACCAGTCAGGCCGAGGTATCTAAAAGCAATCCGGATAATCAGGTTAGTGAAGGCGGAACCCACCAGGCTGTAACCGATGGAAGCCTTTTGGAATATGACGTCTTTGATGATCCAAGCAACGTTAAGGCAAATGATACCGCTGAGGGTTCCAAGACGCAGAAAGCGGACAAGCCGAAGGAAACTAAACCGGAACAGAAGGAAGAAACACAGGCGGTTATGAAACCGGAAACGCTTCATTTTAAAGCGGAAACCGGTTTATTATGGCCGGTTAACGGAAATGTCTTAATGAACTACAGTGCAGACAGAGTAATTTATTTCCAAACCTTGGAACAATTTAAGTGTAATCCTGCCATTATTATTGATGCTAAAGTTGGAACTGAGGTACTTAGTGCAGCAGCAGGAATTATAACTTCCATAGAAGATGTGGATGAGACCGGATTAACGGTAACAACCTCTATTGGCAGTGGATATAGTTTGGTTTACGGTCAGTTAAAGGATGTAAAATTCAAGGTCGGAGATACGGTTAAAGAAGGGCAGGTTGTCGGGACGGTAGCGAAGCCTTCGAAGTATTACTCGGTTGAAGGAAGTAACCTGTATTTCCAGGTTGTGAAAGAAGATTCTACGGTAGATCCGATGCTACTGCTGAGATAATTCCGCGGAATGTAATATGAACAGATCGATATATTTTTATAACGGGTTTGAGAGCAGGCAGCTTTCAAACCCTTATTTATTGGAAGTTAGCCGCAAGCGCTATGCGGCGGCGCGAGAGTTTCGTAAGCAAAACTCGGGTGGCTGGTGAGATTGCGGGGGACGGAGGGCTACGTAACAATTCGTCGGATTCAGAATATAATAAACTATAAATATGAGGAATAAGAGTTTTACATATCTACAAAATCCGCAACCGAAGCTCTTATACCTTATGTATTTTTTTGTGAAATGCACTTGATTTATTCGGCTGCTTGACATAGATATGAAACAGGGGCTGTTGCAAAGTTTTGCAACAGCCCCTGTTATTTTACCTATACGATATAAAGTACGATAAAAAACATATCGGTTAAGACTTAGACAGCGTTAACTCTTCTCTTTACGTAGGTGGTGTGGAGTATCTCATGTGCTTTATGGCTTCCCGGCTTGCCGAAATAGGTTGCATAAAGCTCTTTGATTGCCGGGTTCTCATGGGATTTCCTAATAGGCATGCTGGAATCCGCATCGTAAAGAACCTTGGCACGGATTGCACGGATATCGTTGAAGTTCCTTATACTTGCAGGAACCTGAGGCATACCGCCGCCGTTTACACAACCGCCGGGGCAGCCCATGATCTCAATGAAGGCATAGTTTGCTTCACCGGATTTTACCTTGTCCAAAAGCTTTTTCGCATTTGCAAGGCCTGAAGCAACCGCTACCTTTAATTCCAGTCCGGCAGCATTATAGGTTGCTTCCTTAATGCCTTCAATACCTCTGACATCAGTGAAATCAAGTTTTGCCAATTCTTCTCCCGTAAGAGTTTCCACTGCGGTACGAAGAGCAGCCTCCATAACACCGCCGGTTGCACCGAAGATAACTGCCGCACCGGTCGATATTCCAAGAGGAGTATCGAATTCTTCATCCGGCAGCGAAAGAAAATTGATACCCGCACGTTCGATCATTCTGCCGAATTCCCTTACCGTAATTGAGAGGTCCACATCAGGAACGCCGGCAGCAGCCTGATCGTCACGGCCGATTTCAAACTTTTTGGCAGTACATGGCATAACGCTGACTACGATAATATCCTTTGGATCAATACCCATCTTCTCTGCATAATAGGTTTTGATGGTAGCACCGAACATCTGCTGAGGAGATTTGCAGCTTGACAGATTCTCTGTCATATCCGGGAAATAATGCTCACAATATTTAATCCAACCCGGTGAACAGGAAGTAATTAAAGGAAGAACACCGTTATTCTGTATTCTGTCAATTAACTCATTCGCTTCTTCCATAATGGTAAGGTCGGCTGCAAAGTCGGTATCGAATACTTTATCAAAGCCCAAACGGCGTAATGCCGCAACCATCTTGCCTTCCACATTGGTTCCCATAGGAAGGCCGAAGGCTTCGCCGAGTCCGGCGCGAACAGCAGGAGCAGTCTGCACGATTACATGCTTGGAAGAGTCTGCCAATACGGCAAATACCTCATCGGTATAATCCTTTTCAGAAAGTGCGCCGGTAGGACATACCGCAATACATTGTCCGCAGGATACACAGCTGGTTTCACCCAGGCCCATATCGAAAGCGGAAGCGATATTTGTTTTAAATCCACGTTCGTTTGCACCGATTACACCGATGCCCTGAATTTTTTCACAGACTGCGGAGCAGCGTCTGCAAAGGATACATTTGTTATTGTCACGATACATATGAGCAGCGGTGTAATCAATGTCGAACTCATTCGTTTCACCGTCATATAAGCTTTCGTTATCAACCTTAAGGTCTTTACAAAGCTTTTGCAATTCACAATTTCCGCTTCTTACACAGGATAAACATTTTCTGTCATGATCGGAAAGGATCAATTCCAGGGTTTTCTTTCTGGAATCTAATACTTTGGGGGTATTGGTCCATACTTCCATACCCTCGTTAACCGGGTATACGCATGAAGTAACAAGACTTCTGGCACCCTTAACTTCAACCACGCAGATACGGCAAGCACCGATTTCATTAATCTCTTTTAAATAACAGAGGGTAGGGATATCGATATGTGCGATTCTGGCAGCTTCAAGAATAGTAGAGCCCTTTGGTGCAGCTATGTCTACACCGTTTATTTTAATATTTACGGTTTCCATTTTTAACCTCCTTAAAGAACCTTGATTAATCGACATTACTTTTTAGAAATAGCACCAAAACGGCATTTTTCCATACAAGCACCGCACTTGATACATTTATCCTGATGTATGATATGAGCTTCCTTTACTTTACCTTCGATTGCACCGTTCGGACAGATCTTGGCGCATAAGGTACAGCCTTTACACTTATCCGCATCGATAACAAAGGATAAGAGAGATTTACAGACACCTGCCGGACATTTCTTATCCACAACATGGGCGATGTACTCATCCCTGAAGAAGTGCAGTGTGGATAGAACAGGATTCGGAGCAGTCTGGCCTAAACCGCAGAGGGCGTTTGCCTTGATGTAGTTGCACAGTTCTTCCAGCTTATCAAGGTCTTCCAGTGTTCCCTGACCTTTGGTTATCTTATCAAGAATTTCATACATACGTTTTGTTCCGATTCTGCAAGGAGTACATTTACCGCAGGATTCGTCAACCGTGAATTCAAGGAAGAACTTTGCAATATCAACCATACAGTTGTCCTCATCCATTACGATTAATCCGCCGGAACCCATCATAGAACCGATACTGATCAGGTTATCGTAATCGATCGGAATATCGAAATGCTCTGTCGGGATACATCCGCCGGACGGACCGCCGGTCTGAGCCGCTTTGAACTTTTTGCCGTTCGGAATACCGCCGCCGATATCCTCGATAACTTCACGGAGTGTGGTACCCATAGGAATTTCAACAAGGCCCGTATTCTTTATCTTACCGCCGAGAGCGAATACCTTGGTTCCCTTGGACTTCTCCGTACCCATTGAAGCAAACCATTCTGCTCCGTTTAATATGATCTGCGGAATATTTGCATAGGTTTCAACATTATTCAAGATAGTAGGCTTTCCAAAGAGACCTTTCTGTGCAGGGAAAGGCGGACGCGGACGAGGTTCTCCTCTGTTGCCTTCAATGGAAGTCATAAGAGCCGTCTCTTCTCCGCATACGAAGGCTCCCGCACCAAGCCTTAAGCCGATATCGAAATTAAAGCCGGTTCCGAAGATATCCTTGCCTAAGAGACCGTATTCTCTGGCCTGTGCAATAGCGATTTCCAGACGTTCTACGGCAATCGGATACTCGGCACGTACATAAATGTAACCCTGGGAAGCGCCGATTGCATAGCCTGCAATTGCCATCGCCTCCAGTACTACGTGAGGGTCACCCTCCAATACGGAACGATCCATGAATGCACCCGGGTCACCTTCATCGGCGTTACAGCATACATATTTCTGGTCTGCGTCGTTACCTTTTGCAAGCTTCCATTTTAAACCGGTCGGGAAACCGCCGCCGCCGCGGCCGCGAAGTCCGCTGTCTAAGATTGTCTGGATAACCTGATCCGGTGTATATTCGGTTAATACCTTACCCAGTGCTTCATAGCCGTGGGTACCGATATATTCTTCAATATTTTCCGGATTAATGACACCGCAGTTGCGAAGTGCAATTCTATGCTGTCTTTTATAAAAGTTTGTTTCATTTAATGATTTAAGACCATTGTCTGTTATCGTCTCAGAGTAAACCAGGCGTGTTACAACCCGGCCTTTTAATAAATGCTCGGTAACGATTTCCGGAACATCTTCCTCCTTAACCATGGAGTAGAAAGTAGCTTCAGGATAAATAATCATAATCGGGCCAAGAGCACAAAGACCGTGACATCCTGTCTGGACAACAGCGACCTCTTTCTCTAAACCGTTCTTCTTAATTTCTGTCTGCAGGGCTTCCATAATTTTCTGGCTTCCTGAGGAAGTACATCCGGTACCGCCGCAAACTAATACGTGTGAACGAAACATGCTTAAAGCCTCCCCTCGGAATCTATGGTGTATTTACTTACAATCTGACCGCGGACAAGGTGCTGTTCCAGCACTTCAATCGCTTTTTCCGGTGTCATTTTAACGTAAGTAACTTTTTCTTTGCCGGGTTCCATGACTTCCACAATCGGTTCATACTGGCACAAGCCGATGCAGCCTGTTTGTATTACGGCAATATTCGTTAAATTTCTAGTTTGAACCGCATCCGAAAGAGCAGTTAAAACAGGCCTTGCGCCGCTGGCAATACCGCAGGTTGCCATTCCGACAACGACTCTTGTCTGATTTTCTTTCTCAGAGCGTAAGCCAACTTGATTCTGCATCTTTTCTCTGATCGCTTTTAACTCTTCTAGAGTTTTCATAGTTATCCTCCTTGTTAAATCTTAGACCAAATATAAAGGTAATTGATTAATCTGTTAAAATATAGACAAATGCGGACAAATGAGGCTGATGAAACATACTATCCCCGCCGTATGTCTGACAGCATATAATGGATTGTCCGATCCGCTAAATATATTTCCCGTTATTGACTTCTTCCGTATTTTCCCGCAAATAATCTTTGATATAAGCTGTTACCTCAGGAGAATCAAAGGGTATCTCTCCGAGAATTTCCCGGAATAAAGAAGTACTCAGCGAAAAACTTTTTTCATCTATTGTATAGGTATACAAAAAATCTATATCCGTATTAAATGTAATTAAGGTCTGTATGGTACTGTTCATATCTCCCAGAGGCATCCGGTCGATATGGGATAGTACGAATACGGCAGTCACTTCCGTGCCCTTACCCGGCTCTGATTTTATACGGAATTCACCGCCTGTAATTTCCGCCGCATATTTGAAGAAAGGAACTCCAAGCCCTACCGACCTGGTAGTGCGGGTGGTAAAGAACGGGTCCTCCACCTGTGCAATCTGTTCCGCTGTCATTCCGCAGCCGTTATCTGCTATTACAATAGTCATCCGATCCGAAACGGAATCAACAGTTACGGAAATCTGTATAAAATCGGCTTTCGCCCGAATCGAATTTTCAGCCACATCCAATACGTTAAGTGAAATTTCTGTCATCATGATATTTACTTGTTTAGTCGTACTTTGCAATAATACCGGCGATCTCATCTACGGTGAGGCGTCCGTAAACGTCATCATTTACTGTCATTACGGGGGCTAAACCGCAGGCGCCGATGCAGCGGCAGGCATCCAATGAGAATTTGCCGTCCGGAGTGCATTCTCCGCCTTCGACCTTAAGCAATTCCATCAACTTATTATAGATATCACCGGAACCCTTTACATAGCAGGCTGTTCCCAAACAGACCGAAATTTTATACTTCCCTTTCGGATTTAATGAGAATTGAGAGTAAAAGGTAACAACACCGTAAATTTTCTCCAAAGGGATACTCATTTCGTCGGAAATTATGGTTTGTACTTCAATTGGCAGATAACCGTAGATGTTTTGTGCCTGCTGCAGGATAGGCATTAATGCACCCTTGTCATCTTTGTGTTCACGAATGACCTTGAGAAGTTCCACCTCTTGCTCTTTCGTGCCCGCAAAAGGGACTGTTTTTTTCTTGGAACCCATTTTCAAACCTCCTTGAATAGCATTTCATTTTTAATTAGGATTTTCGAGTAAATTTTGCCGATGATAGTTCATTTAAAATTGATTGCAAATGTGTTTATTGCTATATCGACAAACAATATCAGTATATCATGTTATAGCAAAAAAATCTACACATAAAATAAATTTTTCACAAAGTCAAGGGATAAATATTGAAAATAATATTCAGTATGATATACTATATTTATTTATGATACAGGAGAACGTATATGGTGATTATAGGAGGCTCATATGACCGTAAATGATGTGAAGGAATTGCTGGGTGCCAAGGTGGTCTGCGGAGAAGAACATATGGAGAAAGAAGTACATACGGCCTGCGGCGCCGATATGATGAGTGATGTCCTGGCTTTTGTCAAGGACCAGTCCGTATTGCTTACAGGATTATGTAATCTCCAGGTGATCCGTACCGCCGAAATGATGGATATTGTCTGTATCGTATTCGTGCGCGGAAAGACTCCGGATGCTCCGATGGTAGAACTGGCAAAGGAAAGAGGCCTTGTACTCCTGACAACGAATGAAAAGATGTTTTCTGCCTGTGGAATGCTTTATGAAAAAGGTTTGCGTGGGGGTGCATGCTGTTGAACGATCAAATTCAATTATCCTACCGCATCTCTGCGGATGACTTTACCAGGGCAGGGGAAGCATCCAGTGATGTAAAGGGTAAACTTAAACAAATGGGGGTTAATCCCGAAGCGGTACGTAAGGTTGCAATCGCGATGTATGAGGGTGAGATCAATATGGTGATCCATGCACAGGGCGGAACGATTGAAGTAACGATTTCACCGGATGAGATTGTTATGGTGCTTGCGGATAAGGGACCGGGCATTGCTAATATTGAGCAGGCGATGCAGGAGGGTTTTTCCACAGCTCCTGATAATGTACGTTCGTTAGGATTCGGGGCAGGAATGGGGCTGCCAAATATGAAGAAATACTCGGACGAGATGGATATCAGTACGGAAATCGGAGTGGGTACGACGGTAACGATGAAAGTCAGGATATAAGAACAACAGTCTGTTTCAGCTGCCGTCCGGATTTTGTTATTTCAACAGGAAAGCTTTGTTATACTCTTTTTTGTCGAGATTAGTGGGAGGAGGTATGGATATGGATAAGTTTTTTACCGCTGTTCGCTTAGATCAGGATCTATGCAAAGGCTGTATTAATTGTATAAAAAGATGTCCGACACAGGCTATACGGGTAAGAAATGGGAAAGCAGTGATTACGAAGGAGTTCTGCATTGACTGCGGCGAATGCATCCGGCACTGCCCGCACCATGCAAAGCTTGCAACTTATGATCCGATCGATGTCATGAATCAGTATGAGTATACGGTTGCTCTTCCGGCGCCTTCATTATACGGACAGTTTAACAATCTGGACGATGTGAATATTGTTCTTACCGCGCTCAAGCGGATGGGGTTTGACGATGTATATGAGGTAAGCGGTGCGGCTGAATTAGTCTCTGAAATGTCAAGGAAGTACATCCATGAGCATAAGGAGCAGTGGCCGATCATCAGTACGGCCTGTCCTTCTGTCGTACGGCTGATACGGGTGCGTTTCCCGAACCTGATTGAGCATCTGCTGCCTATAAAAGCTCCGATCGACCTGGCGGCAAGCCTGGCAAGGGAAAAGGCGATGAAGGAAACGGGACTGCCTGCGGACAAGATTGGCATTATATTCATTTCGCCCTGTCCTGCCAAGGTGACTGCGGTGAAAACTCCGCTTGGCATTGAAAAAAGTGAAGTGGACGCGGTGCTTGCCATTAAGGAGGTCTATCCGAGGCTACTGAGCCATATGAAGGATATCGAGGCTTCCCAGGAGATAGAAGAGCTTGCCATATCCGGCAAGATTGGAATTAGTTGGGGAGGAACCGGCGGGGAAGCCGGCGGACTGATTACGGACAGCTATCTGGCGGCGGACGGCATAGAGAATGTAATTCGAGTCCTTGAAGACCTTGAGGACCAGAAGTTTGAATCCCTGGAATTTATTGAATTGAATGCCTGCAGCGGCGGATGTGTCGGAGGTGTCCTTACCGTAGAAAATCCGTTTGTTGCCAAGGTGAAGCTAAAGCGCTTGCGCAAATACATGCCGGTTGCCTGCAACCATCTGATTAACTGCGAGGAAAAAGACGGATACTGGACGGAGGAAGTCCGGTACGAACCGGTGTTCAAGCTGGGAATGGATGTGAAGGAAAGCATTGCGATGATGGCAAAAGTAGAGGAATTATGTGCAAAATTCCCGGGCCTTGACTGCGGCTCCTGCGGTGCGCCGACCTGTCAGGCTCTGGCAGAGGATGTCGTCCGGGGAGTAGCAAGTGAGAAGGATTGTATTCATATCTTGCGGGAATACATTCATAAGATATCGGACGAAATGTCAAGCCTGGATTCGAAATGCAGCAGTAATGCGGATAATAGGTAAGAGGCTGTTTAAAGACAGCCGCCTGATGAATCCGCAGGAAAGAGGAGAATATGACAATTCAGGAGTTTATAGAACAGAGTAATTTAAAACAAATTAATATCGGCGAAGATTTAGAGAGAACAATTACAACACCGTTTTGCTGTGATTTGTTAAGTATAGCGATGAGCAAGGCACCGTCAAATTCTGTCTGGGTTACCGTAATGGGAAATATCAATACATTGGCGGTCGCTACCCTGACCGATATTGCATGTATCATATTAGCTGAGGGGGCAGTGTTGGATGTTGCGGCATTGGAGAAAGCCAGGATACAAAAGATTACCGTATTAAGTACGGAAAAGTCCATATTCGATGCGGCCCTTTCCGTATACCGTATGCTGAATGCTTAGCTTATCCTATGATTTGCATCTTCACTCCTGTTTATCTCCCTGCGGCGATGATGATATGACCCCCGGTAACATTGTCGGTATGGCAGCCTTAAAGGAGCTGGATGTAATTGCTTTGACAGATCATAATTCCTGCAGGAACTGCCCGGCATTTATGAAGCTGGCGGAGAGGTATGGGGTTACCGCAATACCCGGAATGGAACTGTGTACCTCGGAAGAAGTGCATGTTGTATGCCTGTTCCCGACGATTGAGAATGCAATGGATTTTGACCGTTATGTCTACGGCAGGTTGATCCGCTTCCCGAATAACGAACAGGTCTTCGGAAAACAGCAGATATGCAACGAAGAGGATGAAGTGGTCGGAACCGAACCGTATCTGCTCATCAACGCGGCAGATATCGCATTCGATCAGGTATACGACCTGGTGGACGGTTATCATGGGATTATGATACCTGCTCACATAGACAGGAGTTCCAACAGTCTGCTTTCCAATTTAGGCTTTATACCGCCGGATTCGAAGTTTACCTGTGTGGAGCTTAAATCTATGGACAAGCTTGACATGCTAATGAAATCGAATCCGTATCTTGAGAAATGCAGGATAATCAGCAGTTCAGATGCACATTACCTGGAGCATATCAACGAACCCCTGCATTATTTGCACGCAGAAAGCAGGAAAATTACGGATATCCTGAAAGCTTTAAGAAAACAGGCTGATTAAATGGTATAAAACTCATAATATAGCTTGGTTAATAGGGGTTGAGCAGTCTTAATTGTATCAAAATAGATAAAAAAACGACAAATTTCAAGATAATTTTATTCAATTTTTTTGGCAAAGGGCTTAACATTTACCAGTTATTCCTTTTTTTGATTGATGCCATTTGGGAGGGACTATGCTATTATAGCAATTGCTTGGTGAAACCCAAAAACAGTTGATTAAGAAAGGAAGTCAATTATGAGAAAGCCAATATTAATCCTAACTCTTTGTATCTTTACCAGCTTAACGGCAGTAACCCCTGTTTCGGCGGCAACCGTTAAAAATTGCAATAATCCGAAGATAGTAAAGATCGCCGGCAACTTTGATGATGTCTCATCGATTATCAATAATGCCCTTGCAAATAAGAGCAATGTGCAATCAATCAACACTGCCAAGGCAAAATGCAATAAAAAAGCAGTGAAGGCTGTAAAAGTTGTAAAGAGTAAAAAGAATTGTAAAACGAAAGTAACCAGCAAAAAAAGTACTAAACCAAGCAGTAACACAACCAGCAAACCAAGCACCAACACGAATACCAAGCCAAGTACACCTGCAAATAACAACGGTACAACAACAAATAACAGCAGCTACAAGGACTTTCAGAAGGAAGTAATCCGTCTTGTTAACCAGGAAAGAGCAAAAGCCGGTTTAAAGCCATTAACTGAGAACGCTGAGTTGGATAAAATAGCGACCTTAAAATCAGAGGATATGGCTAAACTGAACTATTTCAGCCACACGTCTCCAACCTATGGTTCACCGTTTGATATGCTCTCACAGTTTGGCGTTGACTACACCGCAGCAGGCGAAAATATTGCCTACGGCCAGAAGACTCCTGCCGAGGTTATGAACGGCTGGATGAATTCATCGGGACACAGGGCTAACATCCTGAATTCCAACTATACCCGGATCGGTGTCGGTATTGCGAAGAAATCCAACGGACAGCTGGTATGGACACAGACCTTTACCAGACCGTAAGACTTTAATATTCCACTTAATTCATAAAAGCATATTTACTGCCGCATTAAATGATCCCTTTAATGCGGCAGTTTTTTTGTGGGTTATAAGGGACGCTTTGCCTTGGCGGGAGCAATTTAAGTGTAATCCGTGCAATGTTTTATGTTCAGAGTAAGAATCCGATGCCTCTAATACCTTGCCCATCGTTTATAGCATCCCGGATGAACGCGAACTCGTCGGCGCTTCCTGCGCCTCCTCAGACAGCACGTTCATCCGGGATTGGCACGATTGCCAGGGTATAAGACGCAGTACGGATTCTTCCAGTTCACATAAAACATTGCACGGATACTCTTATGATTGCTGCAATTTCATCGGCAAAGCTGCCTGGGAAAGTAATATAAGAACATCTATCTGAGTTATACCTTTGACGGGAAGGTATTTTATACCGATAAAACATAAAAGGGTATCGAATTACTATATAGGGATGCTTTGCCTTGGTGGGAGCAATTTAAGAGTATCCGTATAATGTTTTATGTCCAGAGTAAGAATCCGATGCCTCTAATACCTTGCCAATCGTTTATAGCATCCCGGATGAACGCGAACTCGTCGGCGCTTCCTGCGCCTCCTCAGACAGCACGTTCATTCCAGGATTGGCACGATTGCCAGGGTATAAGAAGCAGTACGGATTCTTCCAGTTCACATAAAACATTGCATGGATACTCTTATGATTGCTGCGATTTCATCGGCAAAGCTGCCTGGGAAAGAATAAAGTAATGCAGGGACATCTATCTGAGTTATATCTTTGACAGGAAAGTATTTTATATCGGTGAAGCATAAAAGATATCGAATTGCTATATAGGGACGCTTTGCCTTGGCGGGAGCAATTTAAGAGTAATCCGTGCAATGTTTTATGTTCAGAGTAAGAATCCGATGCTTCTAATACCTTGCCAATCGTTTATAGCATCCCGGATGAACGCGAACTCGTCGGCGCTTTATGCGCCTCTTCAGACAGCACGTTCATCCGGGATTGGCACGATTGGCAGGGTATAAGAAGCAGTACGGATTCTTCCAATTCACATAAAACACTATACGGATACTCTTATGATTGCTGCAATTTCATCGGCAAAACTGTCTGGGAAAGAATAAAGTAATACAGGGACATCTATCTGAGTTATACCTTTGACGGGAAGGTATTTTATACCGATAAAACATAAAAGGATATCGAATTGTTATATTGGGAATATGATAAAAACAACGAAGTACAAGATAGGGAGTCCATCCCAATGTAAGGATAAAAGGATGTTTTTGATAAAGCTTGATGAAGACAGATTTATTAGGGTAAGCTTTTAGTCGGACTGACAATAACCAAAGTGAAAATAGAAAAAGGAATAAAGGAATATCTGGCATCATTAGTCAGTTAACAAGTAATAGAAAACAGGTTGGCCGGAGGGTAGCAGGCAGAGGAAACTGTGAGGAAAGCATATGCAGGTTATGTGCAATTCTTAGGTATCGAGAGAACGATCAAATCAGACGTGCGACAATTCGCACGAGCGCAAATGTTTGACGAACAAAATCCGGAGAGAAGCTACTGTGTAGGTTCTCTCCGGATTTCGCGAGGAGTTTTTGCGCGTTCTGATTGTTTCAAGTGAGGGAGATGCCTTAGAAGTGCCGGTAATCCTGCATTCTGCTTATCGGAACAGCTTCCTCTGCCTGCTACCCTCCGGCTAACCGTTACTAGAAATAGTAAAGAGAAAATAATTTGCTTGTTAAAGTCTTGACAAAGAGTTCAATCGATATTATAATATCGATAAACCAATATTGAATAGCACAGATATAAATGTATTATTATGAAGGAGTTCTTTATGGAGAAGAAACCCATATCGACGCAGA
>JAEWSD010000263.1 GCA_023398615.1 Bacillota bacterium | reverse complement strand
AGAAATGTTTGACAAAATACGTCAAACATAAGCAATATTATTTTATCTTCTGTTTTTAAAGCTAAAAATATTTGTAAATTTACTCATTTTCTAAGGTCAAATGTCGCATACAGTCTATAAAAAATTGAGTTACTATTCAGCCTTACGGCTTCATAGCAACAATTAATGCACAGAAAGGCTGCTTTGCAACCTTTCACGCATGCAAGTCTAGGGTTTTGTGTGACTTTCGCTTCCGCTTCACTCACACAAAACACCTCGCAGTACCGTAGGCCGAAAAACAACAAAATCGGACTACTGCTATTCTACAGTTCAGACATTAGCGCCGTCATCAGCCTGACAGAATGGGTAATGGCCTTCGCTTCGAAATCAGAATAATCCATGTGTGCACTGTCATCGGCTTTATCTGAAATCGCCCGTACGATAAGAAAGGGAATCTCATTCAGGTAAGCGGTCTGTGCTATCGCCGCACCTTCCATCTCGGTACAAAAACCGGCAAACCGCTCCGCAATCCAATTCTTCCTGCTCTTATCGCCGACAAACTGGTCACCGCTTACAATCCTTCCCGTAAATACACTGATATCCGGATTCACTTTCCTGCACGTTTCGCAGGCAGCTTCCAGAATTCCTGCATCCGCAGGGAATACGGATATTTCCATCCTCGGAATAATTCCGTAATCATATCCGAAGGCCGTTGCATCCATATCGTGCTGCAAAGCGTCCGTTGACAATACCATATCTCCTATATTGATTTCCGCTTTTAAAGAGCCTGCTATTCCGGTGTTGATAACGGCCTCCACATGGAATTCGTCAATCAATATCTGTGTGCAGACGGCTGCATTCACCTTTCCTATGCCGGAACGGACTACAACCACATCTTTACCTCCAAGCTTACCGGAAAAGAACTCCATATTAGCCTTTTTCTTTATCTGTACTTCTGTCATCGCGTCTTTTAACTGGCTTACCTCTTCATCCATTGCCCCGATGATACCTATTTTATTCATTACCCGATACCCTCCTTCTGTCACTTTCAGTTTCTTGTATTATAGCCGAATTCCAAGGATTACTCAAGGATATTCTGGTATTATTCTAGGGACAGTTAGCAGGAGAATCTCTGCTGCCGGAGTGCTGATCGGATAAGTCGTTGCAGGATTACTGGCACTTCTAAGGCATCTCGCCGATATGTATAAAAACAACGTATTTCAACAACTTAACTTTACCCTTTGCTTCCGTTGAATCATCGTCAGCGGGTTAGTTAAACCCGTGTAATTCTTTAATAAATGGGACCAGCGAAAAAATTATCACATGAAGCAAAATGAGCAGGGTTATCACTCCAATCACAGCAATAATCTTCTTGAACTTCTTAAACTGTCTATCTTTTTTGTTTTTCATGATTAAACCTCCATTTATTATTCATAATTCAATACTTCATTAACAGGCATTTCCAAAGCTTTCAAAGCTGCACCGAAACTAACCAGCACCGTGATAACCACGATAATAACAAGCCATACAATATAACCTAATGGGTTTAACACATTGTCCAGCGGCGTTTGTAGGAAGATGCCGCCGAATGTGTCTCCTATAACATAAGTAAATGGAATAGACAGAATAAAGGATATTACCCAACTGATAATCCCGGTAAATACACCCTCAAGAATAATAATGTGTAGGACATCTCTGGACTTGGCCCCATAGGAACGCATAATGCCAATTTCCCTCATACGCTCTATAACGCTCATTCCCATAGAGGATATAAGGCCCATCACACCAACAATGATTACCAGCACAGACGCTGCCACCAAAAAACCAGCGATAATTGCAAAGTGATTGTCAAATACATCCTTCGTGTTGCTGAAACTACCGCTCAGCATTACATCAAATCCCGCATCGCGCAGACTTGCCTCAATCAAAACAGAGGTTGCTTCTTGTTGCTCCAAAGTCCGTTCAGTGGTAATAATATTTGCCAGTCTTACGTACCCCTTTTGGCCGAATATTTCTTGATAATAATCGGAACTTACATAGGCTTTTTCATTAGACCCCACTTCCTTTACAATGCCGACAATTACCCAATCTACTGAAACACTGTTGGATTTTATTGTTATAGTATCACCGATTTTCAAATTTGGCTCTTTGTCCAAATAGGCATGATTAAGTACAATGGCATTTGTGTCGCCTGACTCAAGCCAACGGCCTTTCAATATGGGGAAGTTAAGCGTTTCCAAATCATAGGGTGAGGCCGCAAGCTGAAACGCATTGCTTTCCGTCCCATCTTTATATACCATTGTGGACATTGTCCCAGCCAGCGTTTCAACTTCCGCCACACCTGGCACCTGCTCGATAGTTGCTTTAATTTCGTCTTCCGGGTAAATGGTGCTGAAATAGTATTGAAGGTCATAATTCAAGGCGTCCATTGCTTTATACACGGTGTTGTCCAACGACGACTTGACATTGAGAGAAATAATCAAGATAGCACCGCCCACGGCAAGAGTAGCAACCGTCAGTACTAGGCGGCCCCGGCGGCGGAAGGTATTGCGGATTGGGAGCAGAAACGGGCTGGCCCCTTTTATTTTACCTAAACACCTATCCGGCCAAGAATTTCCGAATTGCTTTTTGCTTATTCCATAATCCCGCAAAGCTTCACATACCGTTATTTGTGTACCCTTCATGATCGGGTAAGAAGCCGCTAGAGCCGGCACCAATAATCCTGCTATGATCTGAAGTACAAAAGACCAGCATGGGATATCATAACCGGTAACAGAAAAGTTAAGCATTGCGGCACAGATATCCACAAAAGCCCTTGCGGCCATAACTGCCAAAGGTATCGCAAGTACAAGAGCAATAATACCTGAAGCTAAAACAATCACATAATACATTTCCGCAAGCTGCAGCCGCTTGGCTCCAACAGCCTTCATAACGGCAATTTGCCGTATCTGGCCCGATAGCATAGAGGAGATCATGTTTACCACAAGTACACCGCTCAATATCAGAGAAAGAACGCCAAACACTTGAAACAGAAACAGCAGGGCATTCATCTGGTCACCATTCGGATGCTTGCCCGGCGTAGGGACTGTTACACGGTTTACGGTATACCCGTCACTCGTCAACAAGTCCCGGACAGTAAAGGCAATCTCTTTGATGATGCTTTTATCAAAGCGTATATCATTAGAAACTACAAACAACAAGTCGCAGTTTTCGGAAGGTGCCCCCAGAAGATCAAGTGTTTCTTCTGAGATAAAGCCGTAAACGACTTTTTCCATCCATGCCGGTTTGAGGCCCGGAGCATGGACGCTTCCGGCTATGGTAAGCTTCTGCGCTTCGTTCAGTGAAATTTTCATATTCAGGGCATCGCCTATTTGCTTCCCCGTTATGGCCAAAGACTCTTTTTCAAGAAGGACTTTGCCCGCACCGGGAATAGCTCCCCCCTCTACACTATTGAATGTATCAATCTGTACGTTGTTAAAATCTTCTATAACGTACAAGTAGGAAGTCAGCCAAACCTCCGGGGCAATCTCTGTCCGTGCTCGTGCCGTGCGCCGGGCCTCCACATTCTCTATGCCCTCCATCGAAGATAAGAAGGCAATCAGATCCTCATCATATTCTGATAGTCTGATGCTGAAGGAGTATGGATTGGTTGCCATGTAGCTGTAGTCCATTTCCCTCTGCGTGATACTGTATAAGTCCAATATCAACCCTGTACCAAACACTCCAAAGAAGATGGCAAGTATAACAAGTATAATCCGTGATTTGTTAGACCAAAAATCCTGTGCGACCTTTTTCCAGCGAACACCCATTATTCCACCGCCTTTGTATCACCAACGATAATCCCGTCACTGATGGAAATAATGTGATCAGCGTCAGACGCTATCTCTTTGTTATGCGTTACCACGATAATTGCCTTGCCCTCCGAAGCCATTTCACGAAAGAACTTGATAATGTTTTCAGCGTTTTTGGTGTCCAAATTGCCCGTTGGTTCATCAGCCATAATAAAGGCTGGATCATTGGCAAGTGATCGGGCGATGGCAACCCTTTGCTGTTCCCCGCCCGACAATAAAACGGGAAGGTTGTTGGCATAATGGGCGACGCCCATTCTTTCAAGTAATTCATTTGCCCTTTTGCGGCGCTGACCTTCGGGAACAATTCCGCAAAAGTCCATCGGTAGCAAAACATTTTCAAGCACCGTTAAGGTAGGTATAAGCTGAAAGAATTGAAACACAATCCCGGCATACTTTCCACGCCATGCCGTAAGCTGAGCCTCGCTCATTTCGTGCAAGTGATTTTCCCCGTGGATAATTTCGCCCGAGGTCGGGCGGTCAATGCCGGAAACCATATTCAAAAGGGTGGACTTGCCACTCCCTGATTTACCTACAATGGCGGTAAACTCGCCACTCCGAAAATCAAGGGTTGCCTCTTTGAGTGCAACAGGTTCGCCAGCATTTTTCCCGTAGGTCTTTCGGATGTGCTTTAGCTTAATTACGTTAAGGTTATTTTTCAAATTATGCACCTCTCTTTTCTTGCAAAACATTTCGGGTTTATGTATAATATATTTGAAACCGAACAAACTGTTCGTAAACATTGTATGCCGTTCTGTTTTATCATACAAGAAACAATATTCGGTGGAAGTTCCATACCAAACATTAAACGTAAATTATACCGAAACGAGGTTCAAAATGAACAAGCCAGACCGCAGGATTGATAAAACAAGAAACGCGATTTTTGAAGCGTTAAGCGAATTGCTCCGTGAAAAAAAGTACGCCAATATCACTATTCAAAACATCATTGACCGGGCCAATGTGGGTCGCACAACCTTTTACTCACATTTCCCCACAAAGGATGATTTATTAAGTAGCTACATAGAAAATATTTTTGAGTCTTTCAATGAACAGCTTACCGAGCACGTACCAAAGGGACACGAAGGCCGTTTATTACCTGTGGTCGAGCTTCTTACACACATTAAAGAGAACGAACGCTCAATAAATGGCGTATTGATGTCAGAGAGCGGGGAGTTGCTTTTTAACAAGTTCAAAAGCTATTGGAATTTGAGAATTGAGCCATATCTATTGGGGCAGATACCCGACGGCAAAAAACCAAAAGTGCCTATTGATATTCTGACGGATTATGTTACAAGTACAGTTGTGGAGCTTATACGCTTTTGGTTGAAATCAGGAAAGTCCTATACCCCCTCACAGATGGAACAATACTTATTTGAATTGATAAATCCATCCGTGCAATCGGCCCTTGCAGTGGATTGATAAGCATAGTCTGGACAACTCAGAACATATGGAGGGCGTTCAGTAAACACATCCATTTTTTATGATAAAGATAATTGTGTAAGCCTATATTTTAATTTTGTTAATTTTTTACATATGATTTAAAATGAATATTGCGTAACATGAAATAAATGATATAATAGGAATTGTACCTTTTTGCTTGTTTTAATTACATTCGTTTACGTTTTACATAAGGAAGGAAAGTGCTATGATTTATAAAACCTCCGGTGTTTGTTGTACCGAAATCAAATTTGAAGTAGAAGATAATATCGTTAAATCCGTACAGTTCAAAGGCGGGTGCTCGGGTAATTCGGCCGCAATCGCTAAATTAGTCTCAGGCATGACGATTGACGATGTTATTTCCCGGTTAGAAGGAACAAGATGCGGTTATAAGTCCACTTCCTGTCCGGATCAGCTGACGAAAGCCCTTAAGGAATGGAGGAATAAATAAATGAAGCGTATTGTCTTAACAGGCGGCGGAACCGCCGGACATGTTACTCCGAATATTGCTCTGCTTCCCGCCCTTAAGAAGGAAGGCTATGATGTCCACTACATCGGTTCCTATGACGGTATCGAACGTAAATTAATCGAGGAAATGGATGTCCCTTATTATGGGATATCTTCCGGCAAGCTAAGAAGATATTTTGACCCTAAGAATTTCAGTGACCCCTTTAAGGTATTCAAGGGTTATCTGGAAGCTTCCTCACTGTTAAGAAAGCTCAAGCCTAATGTAATATTCTCAAAGGGCGGCTTTGTAACCGTTCCGGTAGTGCTTGCCGCAAAAAGGCGGGGTATTCCGGCAATTATACACGAATCCGATATGACACCCGGGTTGGCCAATAAATTATGCATCCCCTCCGCCAGAAAAATATGTGCAAACTTCCCTGAAACAATAAAATATCTTCCGGAAGGAAAGGCCGTCCTTACCGGCACTCCGATCCGCCAGGAACTGTTCTCCGGCAATAAGCTGAAAGGACTGGATTTCTGCGGATTTACCGCAGGCAAGCCGATACTGCTTGTGGTAGGCGGCAGTACGGGCTCCGTTGCCGTAAATGAAGCGGTACGCGGTGTGCTTCCGAAACTCTTGGAAAAATATCAGGTGATTCACCTTTGCGGCAAGGATAAAACCGAGGCTGCGCTTAATAATACGCCGGGATACGTTCAATATGAATATATAAAGAAGGAATTGAGCGATCTGTTAGATGCCGCAGATGTAGTTATCTCAAGAGCCGGTGCCAATGCCATCTGTGAATTGCTGGCACTGCGCAAACCGCATATTCTGATACCTTTGTCCGCCGCTTCAAGCCGGGGTGACCAGATATTGAATGCGGAATCCTTTGAACGGCAGGGCTTTAGCCATGTGATAAAGGAAGAAGCATTAGATTCCGGTTCCCTGCTCGAAGCAATAGAAACCGTTTACAGCAATCGTAACAGTTACATCGATGCCATGAGTAAAAGTGAACTGAATAATTCGATTGATAAGATTATCGGAATCATTAAGGAAGTATCCCTGTAATTCTCAAAAAATAAATTAAGGATGTCACAAAATAACTAATTTTAAGTTATTGAGTGACATCCTAATTTATTTTCATCACGGTAATAATTTATTTTGTCCGTACAGTCCTCCAGAAGCTTTCGCCGGCAATCTGACCATCCACATTAAAAATATCCAGAATTGTCTTTCCTATATCCGAAAAGGAGCTTCTTGTTCCCAGGTCTATTCCCGGCCTGACGTCTGCTCCATACATTAGCATGGGTGTATATTCCCTGGAATGATCCGTTCCCTTAAACCCCGGGTCACATCCGTGATCGGCAGTAATAATCAGAATATCTTCCTTCCTCATCTTCTTCATAAAGCTTCCCAGGGCTTCATCAAATTCCGAAGCCGCTTTTGCATATCCTTCAATATCGTTACGGTGACCGTACAGCATGTCGAAATCAACCAGATTCACAAAACAGATCCCGTTAAAATCCTCATCCAGCAGCTTTAAAGTCTTTGCAATGCCGTCCGCGTTATTTTTCGTTGGCATGCTTTGATTAATCCCTTTCCCCGCAAAGATATCATATATCTTACCGATGCTGATGCTATCAAAGCCTCCGCCCTTTAATGCGTCCAGCATGGTATCCTTTGGCGGAACAAGGGAGAAGTCATGTCTTCGGGGAGTCCTCACGTAGTTCGGATATTCACCGGTAAACGGGCGGGCAATGACACGGCCCACTCCATGTCTGCCTGCAAGCATTTTCCTGGCGGCTTCGCAGTACCGGTATAATGTTTCAACAGGTACTACGGCTTCATGCGCGGCAATCTGGAACACGCTGTCTGCCGACGTATAGACAATCAGCTTCCCCGTCTCCACATGCTCCTTCCCGTACCTGGCAATTACCTCGGTGCCCGAATACGGCAGGTTGCACAGCACCCCTCTGCCGGTCTTTTCCGAGAATTCATCAATAACCTCCTGCGGGAATCCTTCCGGATATGTAGGCAGCGGTGTATCGGATACCACGCCTGCAATCTCCCAATGGCCGACCGTCGTATCTTTTCCCCTGGACTGTTCCCGCATTCTTGCATAAGCCGCCGACGGCGCATCAGTTCCGGCCGCACATTCTACTCCTTCGATGTTAAACAACCCCAGCTTACTCATGTTCGGTGTGTGAAATTCCCCGGATTTTGCAATGGTTGCCAGAGTATTGCTGCCCACATCTCCGAAATCCTCCGCATCCGGTTCATAACCGATTCCAAAACTGTCCAGTACGATTAGGAATACTCTTCGTTTCATAATGGCTCACCTCCCGGTCATATAATTTCCAGTGCAATTTTAATCATATCCTGAAATGTTGTCTGTCTTTCCTCTGCCGTACACTTCTCTCCGGTCAGAAGATTATCGCTTACGGTCAGCATTGTCAGCGCATCCGTACCGTATTTTGCCGCCAGTGTATAAAGCTCGCAGGTCTCCATATCGACGGCCGCAACTCCATAAGACGCAAGCAATGAATTCTTTTCCTTCCCTCTGTCGTCATAGAATTTATCGCTGGTAAAGATATTGCTGACGACCGCCTTCACCTGATCGGCCTGCGCCCGTTCATATGCCTTTTTAAGCAGGTCAAAGCTTGCGGCCGGAGCAAAGGATATGCTGCCAAAGCGGTCCCTGTTCATATTGGAGTCGGTGGTCGATGTCATGGCAATAATTACATCCTTTAACTCAATACCCTCCCTCAGACTTCCGCATGTCCCGACACGGATCAATTGTTTCGCGCCGTATACCTCCATCAGTTCGCTGGCATAGATGTGCATCGACGGCATCCCCATACCGGTTCCCTGCACAGAGACTCTTTTCCCTTTATAGGTACCCGTGTATCCTAACATTCCTCTTACTTCGTTATAGCAGACTGCATCTTCCAAAAAGTTTTCCGCAATAAACCTTGCACGCATCGGATCTCCCGGCAGCAGTACTTTCGAAGCAATATCGCCCGCTTTCGCCGCATTATGTGGTGTACTCATATCCAAACCTCCCTGTATTTATTAGGATTATAGTGTCAAAAGGCCATTTTAGTGTTCTAAATGAATATCAGTGTATATATATTCAATTTAGCTGCCTTACCCTCGAACACTATATTTTTTACAAGCCTCTATCGGCCCAAAAATTAAGCCGACTGGCTTAATTTTTGGCCAGAGTCTTGACAAAATATAAACAGTGTCCTCGGCCGGTCGACGCAAAATTGAATATATATACACTGCATTCATAAAATCCAGTTTAAATGGCCTTTTGACACTCTAGTCCTATTGTTTATTTTTCCATGTCCTTTACTGCCTTTTCAATAATCCTTTCAAAGGCACCTTCAAAAATCTTAATAGAACAGCTAAACATCAAATTAGCGGGATAATCAAAATCCTCAACATTGCTTCCGGTCTGATCACGGTATCCTTTTTCCGCGCCCAGATGCGGAATCCTGTTGATTAATTTATCCGTATTATCCATATAGCCATACAGTTTTTTACCCATCTGGAATCCCATGCCGCATTCGAATCCGACGTCATTGCTGATCTCATACCCGCGGTAATCGTTCAGATTCGCAATAATAATATCACCATTTCTCACATGCTGCTGATAATTATCGAATACATTTGCGGCCCAGACATAGGGATTATCCGTATCCGCTTTCGTTACCCCCGGAGCCTGCTCTAACGGGGAAACCGCTTCATAGCCGTACTTTTTGCAGATTTCTTTCATGCGGCCAAAGGTTTCCTCCCCGTCAGAATCATATCTTTCAAAGCCGGACAGATAGATCAACGGCCCATTTTTCTTAAGCTCCGTGAAGGAGCAGGAACGGGCTGCAACAGTGGTGCGGGCTGCCTTTCGCTTTTGTTCCTCTTCGATATCCACCATCAGCATTTTCAGACAGTCGTCAAAGTCACCTTCAATAATCTTAGTCGATCCGATAATGGTTGGGGCAAACGGAAGCTGTGCATAAGGCATTATGCTGCCTCTCTCATCATAAACCATTCCGCCTTTTAACACCGCCTGCTGGTTTTTGGTTGCAAGGCTTCTCTTGTCACGGGTATAGCCGTAGCACCTGGCCCCTTTTGCATAAGCCATACCGATCTCATACACCGTGCCGCTGTCCGGCTCCGCTCCCCGGTATGCCTCCAGATCGGCAATGATAGCCGTGGTTTTGTTCATATCATCTTTGAGATCGGCAAAGATACTGTCCGCTCTTCTCTGCTTGTCCGGATTGTCCATATCCAGCGGATTATCGTTGGGGAGGGTCACCCCAAATCCCAGAGATTCCGCCCTGACACGCATAGCGGCCAGCATATCAAAGCCATAGGTATAAAAACATTCCGGCCCTGCAATGTAAATGCCTTCTTTTTCAAAAAACTTACGCTGATACCGATACATGAATTACCTCCTATTTCAGAACCAGTTCCATAAGTAACCTAAGGAAGCTTCCGCAAGCGGCCTTCTTTCCGATTTCAATCACGGGCAGCTGGTCCCATACATGGTGGTGACGGCGGTCAATTACCGTCATACCCAGGGTAAGTCCGTCTTTTGTCTCCACTCCGACATGCGCCTTCATTGTCTCCACCAGCGTCGGATCAATGACATAGGCAACGGCCATACAGTCGATGACCGTACAGTATGCATCGAACCCTTTTCCATTCACGAAACGGATCGCCTGCAGCAGGAATTTTGCTTCCTTTCTGTCACTCTCTTTCAATTTTTCGATATCTTCCTCGCTGAAATTCACATCAAAATATGTAGCTACATCAAGTCCTAAAGCCACTATTTTAACACCCGATTCATATACCGTCTTCGTAGCTTCCGGATCCACATATACGTTCCATTCACTCTGAGGAGTATTACCGGTTGCATTTAAAAAAGCATATTTATTCAGTCCGAAGGAGCCCGAAATTGCAACAATTTCCTTGATCATCGCTTTTATTTCAGGTGCCTTTATCATCGCCAAAGCAATGTTACTCATCGGACCGGTTGCAACCAGGGTTATCTCTCCCGGATTTGCTTTTACCAGGTCGATAATTAAATCCACCGCATGCTTTTCGGAAAGCGGCATCTTAGGCTCCGGAAGATAGTTTTCCGCCTGCCCGTCTTTTCCGTGGGTAAACGGATCACTCGGTACTTCCCTGACCAACGGTTTAGCCTGGCCCCTGGCTACCGGAATCGTATCAATTTCCAACAGCTCCAATATTTTTCTGGCATTTGCACAGGTTACGTCTACGGGATAGTTGCCGTTTACAGTGGTTACCGCAAGCAAATCAATATCCGGAGACTTTGCTGCCATTACGATAGCTATGGAATCATCCATTCCGGGATCACAATCAAGTATTATTTTCTTCATGTCTTTCTTCTCCTTATACCAACAATATTAGTCTTCTATTACCTTTACATAAAACTCTCTGTTTCTTGGGCCGTCAAATTCCAGAAAATAAATTCCCTGTGAACCGCCCACCAATAGCTTTCCTTCATGTACGATAAAGGTCAGGGTTACTCCCATTAATGCGGATTTTATATGTCCGGCCGCATCCTGGGGGGTATCATGCTGATGCTTAAAATCTATTCTGGTGGGAATTAATCTTCTGATTTCTTCCTCCAGATCGGTAAATCCGTTCTTATCCCACGGGGAAAAAACAGCCAGCCCTGCGGTTGAATGCATATTGTGGACGATACAGATTCCTTCTTTTATTCCACTTTGTTCTACGGTCTGGCTGACTTCTTGTGTAATATCACATACCTCATTGTACTTTGTTTTAAGTATGAAATTTTTTAATACAGCCACATTCTCTCCCTCCTAGTTTACAATAATCTCACTGTTCTTCACGCAGTAACCGTCTTTGCAGAAGGCCCAGTCACCTTCACAGCCGCGGCCGTATTTTTCGCCGGTCAATACTGCAATATAGCTTGCAATCAGACAGATCGGAGCATACTGTGTTAACGGCATGCTGATCGGATATTTCGGAGCCGGCACTTTAATGTAGGTTGCCTCTTCATCATTAAAATCTTCTTTCCCGCCGTCTGTGATGACCACCAGCGGACGGTGCAGCTGATTTGCATATTTTACCAGTTCCCTGGTGCGGCTCATAGCCGGATTTGTCGTATTTCCAACCACGACGGTACCCATATGCCTTGCATCCCTTGCAAAGAAATTCAGGTGAAACCATTCCTCCGAATTGATATGCATGGCAAATTTACCCGTGGCTTCAAGAATTTTGGCCTGCCCGAACCATGCGGCAGCATAATCAAAACCGGCGCCCGCAAAATCATAGCAGAGATATTCTTTCCATTCTTCCGCCAGCTTCTCGCATACTTCATCCATCTGCGGGAGGAGCTCACGCAATAACCGGCCCTGATTCTTAAGGTCATAGCGATACTCCATCGCCTGATCCATAGTATATTTTCCTCTTACCTCTCCAAAGCGGATTGCAAGCAGCAGCAAAGCCATTACACTTACCATATAGCTTCTGGTGCCCGGAGCACTTTCAAATCCCGGGATATTTAACTTAAGGAGCTTATCGGAATGCTGTGCCAGCGCGGAATCCAGATCTCCGGTTACACCCAGTACAAAGCATCCGTTTTTTCCGGCGCGCTGTACGGCTTCCGATACTCTGGCGCCGCTGCCGGAATTGCTTACGGATATCACAAGGGGATTCCTGCAGTCAACTCCCAGATGCTTCTCATAGTAAAACCTGCTTAGCTCAATTGCCGGCACTACTTCCGTCGGGATGCCCGTCAGCATTTCAAAAGCGTGCTTAGTTGCCATTCCTGCGGCATAGGAATCCCCGCACCCGGTCAGGATAATTCTCTGAATATTAAAAATCTCCTGGAAGGACAGGACGGTCCTTGCCTTTGGTTCCAAATCTTCATACTGTTCTTCAATCAGTTCCGGCAGGCTGAATACCTGACGGCTCATAGGATTACTGTATTTGCTCATGTCTGTCTCATCTCTTTTCTTTTACTACGCCTCAATCTCCGGGTACCAATGCTGCTTTCCGTTTCTTTGCTTCTGTTGATCCATGCGGTTTAGCGCCGCACAGCCTTCCAGAGCAATATCAATCGCATAATTATGGCCGCCTCCGGCTTCAAAGGTCTCCCCCGTACAAAGGTTGTCCGCAACGGAACAAACAGAGCCGCCTCTCCGGCCAAACAGCGCCGACAGGGTTACGATAGAAGCAGATTCCCTGTCTCCGTTTAAAATGCCCGCACGATTGTAAATACCGGCTATTTCAATATTCCACGGCTGCAAATAACCGCCTACACCCGGTCTTCCGCCGCCTACAAAATCACTGTCCACGGATAATGTAACGCCTACATGATACGGCGCCTTTAAGCCTTCAGCCGCCTGAACCATAGCGTTGATTACTTCATAGTGGCTTGCAGCCGGATAAGCGGCCGGTATATAAGCCTTCGTCATTGCCTCTTCCCTTACTACACCGCTGGCAATAACCACATCTCCCGGATGCACCTCATCTCCGATTCCTCCGGAGCCGCCTACCCGAAGGAAGGTACCGGCATCCGTATACTCCATAAAATCATACAGGATCAGCTCCATCTCCGGGGAACCGCTGCCGCCGCTGACAACGGTAATTTTCGCTCCTTTATAGGTTCCCGAATAGGTGGTAAACATTCCTGAATTCCCTATCAATTCCGCATTCTCCAGCCGTTGTGCGATTTTTTGCGCAGGGTCCATATCGTAAGCACATAACGGATCTCTTACCGTAATCAGAACAAAATCCCCTACCTTTTCATGGTCGATCTGCGTAAGCGCCGGTCTTCCGTTTATCACCAGCCCTCTTTCGGGAACATTTTTATAGTAATTGTACCTGTCGTGAATTTCTTTAATAGACGGTTTATTTCTTATCCTGTCACTTAACATCCTTATTCCTGCGGAGCCGCCAGTTTCCGCTCCGCCTCCTTTCTAAGCTTATCGTCAATAACCTCCGGAACTCCGTACTGGGAGATGCACATTGCCGCAGCAATACCTCCCATTCTTCCGCATACATACGGAGAAAACCCTTCCGTAAATCCATACAGAACCGCCCCGGAGGAGCTGTTTCCTCCTCCTGTCTGGTCAACAAGCCTCACATTCTTTTCAGGCGGAACATAATCTATGGTATCCGGAGTAATCATAACCGCGCCTTCCGCACCTCTCCGGAGGAAAACAAGCGGAATCCTCCAGGATTGATATTCGGCAATGATCTCGTCCGGATGCTCTTTCCCCATCAGGTTCATGGATTCGGTCAAGTTAATGGAGAAAATATCCGCATGCCGCGCTATTTCTCTAACACAGGCATAGTTTTCTTTATAAGTGGCATCGCAGCCTATCTCCCACATTAAAACCGCTTTCGAATTCTTTTTATATTCTATAATCTGCTTCCAATACTCCTGGTTACTGTTTTTGAAGATATAGATACCCTTTGCGGTTTCAAAATACGGCTTTAAATCCTCCGGAATGGTTTCTATCTTCTTATAATGATCCGCTCCGTACAACGGTGTTTCTTCCCTCTCACCGTCTTCAAAATATTGAATCACCGTATGGGGAGTCTTCTCATCCTTAATAATCAGGCCCTTCATGGACAGTCCGTTGCGCCTGTACCACTCTCCGTAGATCCGGTCAAAGTCGGCGCCGACACCGGTAGCCAGCAAAACATCGTCACTCCACAGCTTCACACCGCACAGGGCATAGCTTCCCGCACCTCCGGCCACCTTCTCTACCCTTTTCCCGTCGGCAAATCGTATCTCGTCTGTAACCGCCGTGGATGCTATCACATAATTCATAATATTCTCCATTCTGCCGCAAAGCGGCATCTCAAATAATGGATGAAGAAGTACAAAATGAAATTCCTTAAATTTCATTTTGGAGTTCTTCCAGGTGTGAAGACGACTTTACTTCACACTTCTATTCGGAAACAATGAAGCTGTCACAGGTCATGGTTCCTTTGGAAATAATGAAGCCCGCACCGCCGCAGCTATAGGTATCATCCTCTGCCGTTAACACTGCTGCGCCGTTAATTTCAAGCCTTAGCTTCCTTCCGTGAGCCTGAAGCTTTAATTTATAGGGCTTGTCTTCCTCGTAAGTATAAGGTGCTTCCCCTAAAAGCTTACGTTCCCCGTCCTTTTGCATATAGAGAACCGCATGCCCGTATCCGTTTAACACCGCACCATAATACCGTTTATGCCCAACGCTGCGGATTACCATGCCTCCGGATTCGTGAAGACTGAAATACACGGTGGATTCTACGCTGTAATTATCCCAATCCCTGGTTCCGATCGTAACGAGACCGTCCTTTTCCTGATGCGAAACACAATAGGTATGTTTGAAATCAGCCGCAAACTGAGCCGCCGAGCTTGCAAAGCCGGCCAGCCATAACGGATTGGTATTCCAGATAGAAGTCATCAGCATCCCTCGCTGTGCGAAACGGGAAGGCGCACCCTTCCAGTCAATACTGTGGATTATAACATTTCCCCGGAATCTGGACGTACTTGATATTTCATAGCCCAATTTAAAAATCGACATTCCTTCGGTATCCGGTACCTGCCAGTCAAATTCCTGAGTTTGTGTGTTTAGTTTAAGCTTTTCTCCGTATTTTACCTGTACCTGATTCTCGATATCATAGTATAAGATGTAAGGTCGCAGGAACACCTGGCCTCCGCCGGAGACATTGGCCCTGGTTTTTACAGTCTGGGAGGAATAAAGAGTCGGCGAAGCAACAGTTGAGAAGTTCATGGCCACTTTGGAAAAATCAATAAAGGTCTGAGTCGATACGTTGGCCGTAACACCGTCGGCAACACAGTCACAGCAGATTTCCAGCCCGTTCCGGTCCGAATGCTCATTCAGATTCCTTAAAAACACCCCGGACATGCTTCCGTGAGGGTATTCACAGGGGTGAAAGCCTTGCAGGGAGCCGGGAAAATCGAACGCATATCTTTCACTTGGTATCGAAACGGTATCGCCTCTCAGTCTTGCCGCAGCCTTAATAATTTTCCTGCTTTCTATCACCGCATCGGTGACTACGGAGCCTCCGTCGGAGGTAACGACATACATCAGGTCCGCAACCGGGGTCCGGAAATCCGCCCCCGCATCGATCCCCTCAATTCCAAGCCGGATTCCGTTAAACGCGCCTACATTTCCCGCATTGCAGTCCGTATCCCAGGCTGCCGAGGCTGCAATACCGATAGATTTCTGGAAGTCATCCCCTCCAAGAATAATCGAAGCAATCACCATCGCATGGTTCGGCACCATATGGCAGCAGCCCGGATATACTTCATACCCATACCTGGGATCCAGATAGGCACGTACCTTTCTCCAATCCTTTTCCCTCCCGCAGACAGCTCTTACATCTGCGATAATATCAAGGAGCTGCCGGTCCTTTACATAAGCGCCTGCTCTGTCAAGCAGCACGTCGATATTTTTTTCAGTAAATGCCATAGCTTCCAATGCGGCCAGGTGGCAGGCCGCCTCCACCGCGATTCCGTCATGGCTGACACTTGCCGCCTTTCTTACCAGTTCCACTGCCAGGTCCGGATTATCCGGACATGACATGGCAATGGCGTCTATAAAGATCTGCGCTCCGATCTGTTCCGCCAGTGTCCTTCCGTTCGTCTCAATCGCACCGCTTTTCGGAGCCTTGATTCCATGCTTCAAATTTAAAAATGCCGTATGCTCCGTGGATCGTCCGAGTCCTCCCCACCATAATATCGTTTTATTCTCAATGATGTAATTCAGCCAGGTATCTCCAAATGCCTCTGCCGGAAGCTCCCTGTCATAGTCATTATCTTCTATCGCACGGAAGAATCCAAAGGTTCCGGAGATATCATCATCGGCTACGATCAGCGGAACACCCGCCTCTTCATGAACATAATATTTGATTTCATCGAAGGTCTCACGGATTTTATTATAGCTCCAGCCCTCTACCGGACGCCCCAGATAGACACCCAGGATCTTCCCGAGAACTCCGGCATAAATCTGGTTTTCAAATTGCTTTATACTCATTATGTGGCATTCCTTTCTCCTATTATATTTTCTTTCAGCCTTCCAAATATGATGCCGCTTTGCGGTATCTCAAATAATGGGCGAAGAAGTACAAAATCTGACCGGTCAGATTGCCATGATCTCAAAACCATCTGCCAGCACCGCTCCGGAATCTACGACAAAGCCTGCCTGCCCACAGGTATAAGCACTGTCCTTTCCCGTTACGATTACCTTACCGTCCACGGCCATGCTCAGGCAATTACCCTTCACCGAGAATGCAAGCTCATACGTTCCGTCAATTCTGTAACCGCATGGCGCTTTTGCAATTTCCGTTCTCTGTCCATCCTGCTGCCGGTAAATAAGCGCACAGCCGCCCGTAAGCACCGCACCGTAATATCTGCGGTGGCCCTTTGCACGCGCCACCAGACCGGCAAGCTCCTGCTGTGAAAGAGTCATAACCGTTTTGACGGAATAATCCGACCAGTCCGCCGTACCCGTCGTTACCACTCCGTTTTCCACCGCATTGCAGATTGAGAATGTCACCGTATAATCAGGATTAAAATGATCTGCCGAAGATACGAATGTCTTCAGCCATGCCGTGGTGGTTGTCCACGGGGTAAGCGACGGCGTCATCTCCATAGAACGTCCCATCCTGTATAGCTCAGGTGTGTTGGACCAGTCTAAGGTCTTAATTACAATATGTCCGTCCAGACGCTTTTCACTGGTCAGCCTTATACCAAGCCGGTAAACCGCATGCCCCTTCGTATCCGGTACAATCCAACTCAATGTATTATATCCTGTTTCCAGCCGGTATCCTTCACTGTACATCGTGTCCAACCGGTCGTTCTCATCAAAATATTCGATAAAAAGTTCTAAATTCGGATTTATTCCGGCAGGCGCAGTGACTTTCAGCTTTACCGTCTGCCCGCTGTACAGCGTCGGAGAGCACAGCACGTCAAAATAACTGGTACCTTCCTTCCCCTTCGGCCGAAGGTCAATGAATGTGTCGACACAGGCAGAAGCATGCACTCCTGCACCCAGTCCTGTAAAGGATATCTTACAGCCATACTCCCCTGTTGTATCAAAGGAATTCTCAATGCCCGCAAGCACCTGTTCCTCGACATTTTTATCATATGGGACAATTCCCTGCACGGAGCCCGGATATTCGAAAGCAAACCGTTCTTTTGGAATATCTGCGCTTTCTCCTGCCAGGCTTGCCGCGGCTTTTACAATCTTTCTTGTTTCCAGGACCGCATCGGAGATACAGGAGCCGCTGTCGCTGGTTACCACATACAGGCGGTCCGCAACCGGTTTCCTTAAATCCGTACCCGTACCAAATCCGTCCAATCCAAGCCGGATTCCGTTCAGGCATCCTACATTGCCTGAGTTGCAGTCCGTGTCCCAGCCCGCGGAGCATGCAATCATACAAGCCTTATTAAAATCATTTCCGCCCATAATAAAAGCCATCAATAAAGTCAAATGATTGGTAATCATCGGGCAATTGCCCGGGTATTTATCATAACTGTGCTCCTCGGCGATCCAATCTCGTACCTCACACCAGTCCTCCGCCTTTGCGCAACGTTTCCTCAGTTCCGCAACCAGGGCTTTAAAGCTATTATTATCAATATATTCCAGCCCCTTATCTAAAAGAGCATTGATATCCTTTTCCTCAAAAGCCATAGCTTCCATGACCGCCAGATATACCGCCGCGTCAACGGCTACACCGTCATGGCTGACACTTGCCGCTTCCTTTGCCATTCGTGCCGCCCGGTCCGGATTCCCCGGATTCACAAGCGCCCAGGTATCAATGAAAATCTCCGCTCCAATCTGTTCCGCCATACTCTGTCCGTTTAATTCCAGAGAACCGCTTCTTGGAGCCTTGATTCCATTCTTCAGGCGCAGATATGCCGTATGTTCCGTGCTTCGGCATAAACCGCCCCACCAGAGGATGGTTTCATTTTCCACAATATAGTTCAGCCAGGCATTTCCAATCACTTCCGCCTTGAGCTCCGGATCGTATCCGCTGTCCTCCAATGCGCGGTAGAATGCAAAGGTTCCTGAGATATCATCGTCCGGGACGATCAGCGGAGCTCCCGTCTTATGATTTTTATAATAATAAATGGAGCCGAAAGTGTCTCTGATCTGTTCATAAGACCAGCCTTCTACCGGCCTGCCCAGATAAACACCAAGAATTTTACCCAGCACACCTGCATAAATATTATTTTTATATTTCAAAACTGACATACTTTTAACCCTCCGGCCTCAAAATAATTCTTTATAATCAACCTTTTACGGCACCGCTTACCATACCGTCCACAAAATATTTCTGCGAAAACAGGAAAAATATGATGATCGGCCCAATTAAAATCATAGCTGCCGCCATTAAGACAGACATATTGGAGCCATAGCTTCCGTTCATGGCAAGGAATCCCAATGTTGCCGTAAAGTTTTTTGCTCCCTGAAGGAATGTGGACGATATCAGGTATTCATTCCACGTCTGCAATCCAACCAACACCCCGACTGTAATTAAGCCCGGGGATACTACCGGTCTCATGACGTTCCAGATTACCTGTGCCGTACCCGCACCGTCTATTCTTGCCGCCTCTTCCAGTTCTTTCGGTATATTTAAGAAGAACGTCCTCATCAGAAATACGGCCAGCGGCATACTCGTAGCTGCGAGGATCAGGCTTGTTGCCGGAATATTACCGATCAAATTCAATTTTGCATACATATAATACAGCGGGAACAGGAAAAGCTGAATCGGAACCGTCATTGCCATCATAAAATACATTAAAACACCGCCGCTTCCTTTAATCCGTTTTCCCGACAATACATAGCCTGCCAAACTTGCAGAAATCAATACAATTAAAATTGTGATACCCGTTAATTTCACACTGTTAAGAAATCCCTTTGCAAATTTACCGGTACTCCATGACTGAATATAGTTTTCCAGGTGCAGGACTGTGGGAATGGAAAGCGGGTTTCGAACAATTTCAGAATTTTCCTTAAAGCTGTTAATGAATACCAATGCTATCGGAAATAAACAAATAATTACTAACAGAATCAGAATCAGGTGGATAACAAAATTGACACCGAATTTTTTCTGTTTTGATGCAGCTGCCATGATATCCCCTCCTATTCCATAGATTCTTTCTTACTGATACGCACATAGAAAAAGGAAGCAATCAATCCAAAGAAGCTGATAAACATACCAACCGATGCCGCTTTTCCTACTTTCATGGAGCCAAATGCAAACGAATACGCATAGGTGCCCAAAACCTCTGTCGCATGTGCCGGACCGCCGCCCGTAAGCAGTTTTACATAATCGAATGCCAGGAAGGAGCCAATTGTGATCATTACAAACATCAGCGAAACCGTAGGCATAATGTTTTTCAGATACACATACCGGAATAGCTGCCATCCGTTACAGCCTTCCACTCTTGCGGCTTCCACCTGATCCGTCGGCACCTGACGCAATGCGGCGAGATAAATAACCGTTAAATAGCTCCAGTAATGCCATATATCAACCCCGGCACAAGCATAAATTGCCGTTTTCATATTTGCCAGGGGCGAACTGATATCCAATCCGAGGGTTCTTAGGAATGCAATCACACCCACAACCGGGCTGAACATAATATTAAGCCAGAGCATTGCGTTTACGGCCGGTGCCAGTATATATGGGATCAAAAATGCAATTTGGTAAATACTCCTTGTTTTCCTGCGGCTAAGCAGTAACATGGCGGACAGCATACCAATGCATACCGGAATGGTGAGGAACATAACCGTCCAGATCAGGTTATTTGTAATTGCTTGAAAGAAAATATTATCATGAAACAGTTCTAAATAATTTTTTAATCCTACGAAGTTAATATTGGGTGATATTCCGTTCCAGTCGGTAAAAGAATAGAAAATGGTCATAATTCCCGGAACAAGAACAATGGATACACTGATCAATAAAGCCGGAGCAATCAGCAAATAGTTCCAATTAAACTTCTTCTTTTTCATATGCTGCCTCCAATCGACAACTAAAATAGGGGCGGCCGATATATTTGCATCGAAATGAAACATACCAGCTCTGCCCCTCAAAGAATTATTTTATTTTGACGCTGGTTCCGGAATCGGCGGTACTAAACCTTTTTTAAATTCCGCCTGGAATTCGGTATCCAATGCTTTTACATAATCCTCAACGCTGGTGGTGCCATACCAGACTTCATCGATATTAACGATTTTCTGCTGTGTCGCTGCCGGGAAGAATATATTGTCATAATATCCAAAGTTTCCTGCGTTTACCGCATCTGCTATACTTTTCACCACATCAACGAAAGAGGAAGATAAGTACGACATATTACTGGTATCAACCGTCGACAGGTCTTTCAAAGGTGTTCCCCAATATCCCGGCCATGCCGCAGTCATTTCCTGCATGAAATCTGCCGTCATCATCATGTCGATAATCTTTGCCGCCTCATCTTTTCTTTCCTGTTCAATATTGGCATTAATAGATAATGTACATGCACCTCCCAAGGTATAGGTAACATCGGGAACCTGCTCTGTGGACGGGAAAGGAATGAATACTATATTTTCCTGCTTATCCCCTGTAAAGAAGGATGCCGCCCATTGGAAAGCGATGGAAGGTCCGATAAAGAACGGAGATTTCTCATCTGCCAGCAGCTGTAAGGATTCACTGAAGTTCAGATTCACATAGTCATCACCTGCAAGATATCCCTTATCCCACCAGTCCTTTGATTTCTGGATCGCAGCTTTTACATCTTCATTATCCCAGCTTTCCTCACCGGTGAGACATTTATACACGGTCTGCGGTCCTGTGATATGGGTAAGGAATAAAGAAGCATAGTTTTCATTAACCGGCTGCCAGCCTTTATTACCCGTAACGGAAGCATACAGGCCCTTTTCCATTGCCTGATCCATAATGCTTTCCATCTCTTCAATAGTTGTCGGCACTTTCCAGCCGTTGTCTTCAAGAACCTTTTTGTTATAGAAAACTCCCATAGTACTCACGCCGTTAACCAGGCTGTACAACTTTCCGTTTACCGTTCCGGACTCATAATACGGTGTAAGGATTCTGTCCTTCCAGCCATACTGTTCGGCATAGCTATCCATCGGTTCAAGCTTTCCTGCCTCGACAAGCGGCATTACGAAGGACGGACCGGAACCGTATACGATATCAGGCCCCTGATTTGCAGCCAGAGCCGTCATCATATCGGAATCAACAGAAGGCCTGAACTCGACTACCAGCTGATACTTATCCTGGGAAGCATTGTACTTATCCACCAGGATCTTATTCAATGCATCCTGTGCATAAGGTTCAGCCCCCCAGAACCATAACGTGATCTCTTCTCTGTCCGTCACGTCGCTTGCCGCCTGTCCGTCAGACTCCGTTGTCTGGCCGGCAGAATCAGCGGTGTTTTCTACTGAAGCAGAATCATTTTCAGAATTAGCGTCAGGCGTACTTTTTGTAGTAACCTTGCACCCTGCCATAGAAAACAGCATTACCGCAGCCAATAAAGCTGCCATTACTTTCCTTTTCATAATTTCCTCCTTTTGATAAAACATCTTGGTAAACACTTGGTAAATGTTTGTGCTGTTTTATATCTTTCCCTTGTGATTTCAATTATATACATGACAATTTCGTTTGTCAATCAGTTTTGTTAACCTAAAAATTGTTTTTAATTTTAAAAATTTTTGTTGATTATCTTATTTTTTCATAATTGTTATCACTATTGTTTAAAAATTATTGATAATTTGCTAAAATTTTATCTGGTTAACATTGATTAACATTGACCGCCGTTTGCTCCTTTTGTGCAAACATAACAAAAAGCCCCTTGATTTTTCTATCAAGGGGCCTCTTTTACTATTTCTAATCTTCAGGAAAATTCGTATCTTTTACCGAACCTCTTTCTGTTAATCGCGGAATAAAATAAGTGGTTTTCACCGCTTCTTTGTCCTCTCCGATAATTCTTTTTATAAGCACCTCACACGCTTTCTTACCCATTAATTCACCGGGCTGATTCACACTTGTCAATCCCGGCTTTAATATCGAAGCCAAGGTAGAATCATTAAACCCGACTACGGAGATATCTTCACCGACTGTCAAATGATGCTCCTGCGCGTATTTATAAATACCCAGTGCCATATCATCATCACAGGCAAATACCGCTCTGACCCCCAGTTTATCAAAATACTTCATGCCTTCATAGCCTGACTGCCATTTGTAATTTCCATAAAAAATATTTTCGTTTTTTATCATAATATCATAAAACGCCAACGCCTCTTTATATCCTTCTATACGCTTTCTGCTGGTATATACTTCCCTTTTACCGGCAATCATGCCAATGTCCTGGTGACCTTTATGAATCAGATATTCCGTGGCCATATATGCGCCGCCCTTATTATCTGCCGTAATAAAGTCACAATATACACGATCTATCGCCTGGTCCAGCAGCAGAAATGTCTTTTTTGTTTCCTGCAATGCCTTGCCCAGCCTGACATTATTATTATTCTCATTCATGTCCATAGGCGGCATCATAATAATACCGGCCACTCCGATTTGCCGGAAAACCTTCAGATAACCCAGCGCCTGCTCCGTCGAATCATCCGCATCGCAGGTTATCACTTTGTATCCCCGCACATATGCATATCTTTCAATTCCGCTCTGGCACGCGTCTATAAACTCATCATTATATTTCGGACGTATCACGCCTATTATTTGACCGGCCGCCTCGGGCTGTCCCCTATCATTTTCCTTTTGCTGTTTTTCCTCGAAATTATACCCCAGCTCCTTTGCCGCCTCGAGAATTTTCTGTTTCGTAGCATCCGTTATCCTGGACGGCTTATTATTTAAAACCAGGGATACGCTGGCGATTGATACCCCCGCCTTATTAGCAATATCTCTTACTGTCGGTTTCATCCTAACCTCTTTCCTGCATATTCAATTTATATTCAATTTGCCTGCAAGTGGAATAATACGAAAATTCATAGCACCAGATATATTTAGCTTTATTATAAGGGCTGGAGCAGTAAAAAACAAGATGTATCAGCTAATTTGTTAACCGCTTTTGGCAGATGATTAAAAAGTTTTATCATTTCTAGGGAAACACTGATTTATCTGATCTGTCCGCGCAGTGCTTCCGCCAATGCGTTTGCTTCCCCGTCTCCGTAGCTGCCCTGCTTCCAGTTCATGTTAACTGAATCCCCGGTAAACCTTGGGATCAAATGGATATGAAAATGAAATACGGTCTGTCCGGCAGCTTCTCCATTATTCTGAAGTATGTTCAGCCCATCGCACTTTAATTCCTCTTTCATGGCTCTTGCCACTTTAGCTACTACTAATAATGCTTTTGAAGCAGTCTCTTCGTCAAGCTCAAAGATATTTGCGATATGCTTCTTCGGTATCAGGATGGCATGCCCTTTGGCAGCCGGCGAAATATCCAGAATTACCTTAAAAAAATCATCCTCGTAAAGGGTTGCGGAAGGAATTTCACTCCCAATAATCTTACAAAATATACAGTTTTTATCCATTATTCTTCCTCCTTACTTATGTTAATTAATTGTTTTAAAAACGTCTCTTGTTTTTTTTATTCATTTATAGTATTTTAAAAGACATAACGTCGTTTCTTGTAAATGAGTTTTTATTGTATAAACCTCCTTATTCTGCTAATATTATCTCAGGAGGTGGACAAAATGTATACGAAGGAAGAACAAAATAAGCTTACGGAATTAATGAATTCCAATCAGGATTTTGCTTACTTTATTACAAAAACAAATAATGATTGTAAATTACTTACCTCACAAATCACCCACGAACTTCGTAACCCATTAACCTTAATTAAAAGCACCGCTCAATTGATTGAGTCCAATCACCCGGAAGTAAAAGATTTCAAGTACTGGACTCAATTAACAGAAGATATTAATGGATTAGTAGAATTATTACAGGAATTAAGTTTATTCAACAACAGTGGGACCGTATCCAGGCAAGAACTGAATTTCCTTCTCTTTATTAAATCAGTTATAAACGCTTTTATCCCCCAAGCCGAGCAAAGCGGTATCGAATTAACATTTTCTATAGCGGAAGAGGACATTCCCTATTTTACCAAATACCCCTTAGACCAAGTTAAGTTCAAACAGGTGTTAACGAATTTAATTCGCAATGCATTTGAAGCAACGGATAAAGGCGGTTCCATTCATGTAGAGTGTAAGGTATTGCTCCCATCATTTCTGATCATTGCAATCCATGATAACGGTAAAATGATTCCTCCGGACGAAATGGCGACCATCTTCCAGCCTTTCGTTACATATAAATCCGGCGGTTCCGGGTTAGGACTAGCTATCTCTTCCAATATCGTTGCTGCCCATAACGGTACCATAAGGGCAGTCTCTTCTGAGAAAAAGACCAGTTTTATTATTCAATTGCCTATCAGTGTTTATCCATAGATTCCAAACAGCCCGAGGAGTTAATATGTGAGATCAAAGGACCGTCTGTGCAGAAAGACGGTCCTTTGACCCCGGTAAACAACCATGTAGCCCGACCGCAGAAATTCCTACAGGTTATTAAACTGGAATAACTGATCAAAGGTGCGGAGCGTTTTGAAGTTGCCTTTCGCGGTTAAATCACCGGTCATAAAAGCTCTTTGGAAAGACATCCTTCCTCCGACTAATTTATTCATCACTTCGCGGCTGGTTTTTGCGGAAACATCCGCATCCTTCTTTTCCCCGTAGTAGCATTTCAGATTTGCCTCAGCCACTTCAATAATCAATGTTTTCTTCACATCCGTTATGGTTATTGCATAGCTCGCCGAAAAATCGCTTAAGGGATGAAAACTCTCCTTAATATTACGGACAAACTCCTGGTTCGACTCCGTATCCTGTGTTGTTCCAAGCATTCCCTTAAAGATCTGGGACAGCTCTTCGATGTCCTCCTTTTGCTTTCGCACGTAGGTATCGTCGGAAACATACATGGAAAGCTGCTCGCTTTCCTGCGGTGTTAAATCTATGGCATCCGTTCTCATCAGCGTTTTTTTAATTGCAAGGTCGATAGTCGGCAGGGTTTTTGTCTTTTGGTTAATCACGCGGTAAAAGAATTCCGCTCTCTTCTCAATAATCTGCGCATAGACAGGATTTGTCTCAAAATCCACGTGATCCTCTACATAAGCACATAGCCCGTTAAAGGATATCCCACCCAGTATTCCCCAGGCTTTCATTAATGTCAGCTCTGCTTCCCGTTCACCGCAGGTATTTGCCATTACTACGGGCAGCATGTACAGCTTACTGATATATTCCTTATCGGCATACAGCCAGCAGGCATCCAGGAATTGCTGCATATAGCCGCCGATGCCCAGCCACTCCAATGTGGTGGCTAAAATCACACCGTCCGCATCCTTCAAAGTCTTAGGTAACATTGCTATCGCATTCTTTTCCTCATACAAGTTATATCTGGTTACTTCAACCCGGATTTCCTTTAATACCTCGGTCAATTTATTTATAACATAGATGGTCGGATCTTCAATTAATCCTCTTCCTCCATAGTATACGTTCACCTTCATAGCTTAGATGTCCCCTTCCGTTCGATACCTGTTTGGTCTTCTGTATAAAATAGCTGCAATTATTACTCCTGCAATTAATCCTCCGATATGTGCGGCATTATCCACGCCCTGACTTGTTAATCCTCCGTACAGACTGAATATCACGAACAAAATTATCTGCCTGGAACTCAAATCTTCCAAACGGCCCTTGTTTAATATAACAATGTATGCGAGCGCCCCCACAACACCGAAGATTGCGCCGGAAGCTCCCACAGATACCACATTTGTGCCGTTAAGAATATTATAACTCAATGATACGATACCCGCAATAACTCCGCAGGCAAAATATATCAGCAGATACCTCCATTTTCCGATTGCACGTTCCAGATTGTCACCGACAAAGAGTAATACGACCATGTTGTTTGCAAGATGTTCAAAACCGGAATGCAGAAACATATACGTAACGATCCGGTAATATTCTCCGTATTGTTCAATATAAGGCCAGTATAAGGCGCCCTTTCTCAGCAATGACCGCGTATCCTGGCTGGAACCGCCGATATCCAGCCAAAAAAAGATCATTACATTAATTATTACCAGCAATGTATTACATTTCGTAAAATAGCTTTTGACAAAGCTCTTTCTTTCCGTATTTCCGCCCGGATATCTTTCGGTTTCGTCATCGGAGGCATATCCTGCCCCATCCCCGCCATAAACACTCCGGTCAGCTGTTCGGTCCGACCGGTAATCCGGCTCCGTGCTTCCATGATAAACTGACCCGTCCTCTTCTCCGGCTGTCCCGTACCGGAACAGGATCGCCTCAATATCCTTTCTTAAACCAAGAAAATCACCTCTTTGATCCTCATAAAGGATCAGCCTTCCGTTCTTTGTATCAATAATCCATTGCTCTCCTCCGCTATCGGAATACAGTGTTCTGGCACGTTCCGTATTCTCCGTACAAAGTATTCCCAGAATACGGACCGTCCCTTCCCCCTTGTTCAAAAAGTTATCATATATCTGACTGCGAATGTGACCGTATTGTTCGGGGGTAAATTCGTTCCCTTTCGGGCAGTCAAGCACCATAACGATAAAGTATCCTTTCTCCGGAGAGTCGGCGCTTTCACGGAAATGGACATAAACACCGTTTACATTTACCCTTATGCTCCGAAACCCTTTTTCAGTCAAGTTAGTATTAATCCTGTCAATTATCATGAGTCTGCACCTTTTCTAAACTGTAACTCTCAGTCTGCCTGTGGCCTTAGATCATTTGAATAAATAGCACGCTTTCCTTCCTATTCTGCCCATCGGAAAGAAGATTTAACGGCCTTTTCCCATCCTTGGATTAATTTTTCCCTGACTCCTGGTTTCATATCAGGCTTAAAGGTTTTAGACAGTATCCAGTTATCTTTGATTTCCTCCCTGTCCTTCCAGTAACCGGTGGACAGTCCTGCCAGATATGCGGCCCCAAGAGCCGTTGTTTCAATGCAGGCCGGACGGTATACAAAAGTGTCCAGGATATCCGACTGAAACTGCATTAAGAAATTATTTGCACATGCCCCGCCGTCCACCTTCAAAGCTTTTAATTTAATCCCTGCATCCTGCTCCATTGCTTTCAGCACATCATAAGTCTGATAAGCAATCGACTCCAGAGTAGCCCGGACCAGGTGGTTTCGGTTAAAGCCCCTTGTAATGCCCACAATGGTGCCTCTTGCGTATTGGTCCCAGTACGGTGCGCCCAGCCCTGAAAAGGCCGGAACCACATATACCCCGTTCGTATCCGCTACAGCCTCCGCACAGGCCTCCGAGTCGGCAGCTGTCCGGATAATCTGCAGTTCATCCCTCAGCCATTGAATTGCCGCTCCCGTCACAAATACGCTGCCTTCCAGTACATATTGGAGCCGCCCCTCTTCACCTGCGGCGATAGTCGTAATCAGGCCGTTTCTCGACCGGATTGCCTCATTCCCCGTATTCATCAGCAGGAAACATCCGGTTCCATAGGTATTCTTAACCTCTCCCTGTTCAAAACAGCCCTGACCGAACAGTGCGGCCTGCTGGTCGCCTGCAATTCCCGCTATCGGTATGCTTCCGCCAAACAGGCTTTCCTCCGTATACCCATAAACAGTACTGGACGGTTTTACTTCAGAAAGCATGCATTTCGGTATCTCTAAGATACCCAGTATCTCATCATCCCAAATCAGCTTATGGATATCGAACAGCATCGTTCTTGATGCATTGGTATAATCGGTAGCAAATACTTTTCCGCCCGTCAGGTTCCAGAGCAGCCAGGTATCAACCGTACCAAACAGTAAATTGCCGGCCCTGGCTTCCTCCCTTGCACCCTCCACCCGGTCCAGTAACCATTTGAGCTTGGTGCCTGAGAAATATGCGTCCGGTATCAATCCGGTCTTACTATGTATCAACTCGTCAAACCCGTTCTGTTTCAACTCCTGAACCATATCGGAGGTTCTTCTGCATTGCCATACAATTGCGTTATATATAGGCTTACCCGTATTCTTATTCCATACTATCGTAGTCTCTCTCTGATTCGTAATCCCTATGGATACAATATCACCGGCTCCGGCTCCGATCCTGTCCATCGCTTCCTTTGCCACACCAATCTGCGATGACCATATTTCCATCGGGTCATGCTCGACCCAGCCTGCCGCCGGATAGATTTGTTTAAATTCCTTCTGAGCCATACTGCAGATCTGCCCCGTTTTATCAAACAGTATACATCTGGAACTGGTAGTTCCCTGATCCAATGCCATTACATATCTTCCCATATACAGTCCTCCGTATCATGCATCTCCCTTTGTCTTTGTGATAAATTATACTATTCTTTTTCTCCCATTACAAGCAATTCGGTTTTTTCTTACTTCTTAAGCAGGTTTTTAAATTTTATGCAATTCTCTCCTTATAATCTTTTTCACGATAATTTTTCCTTCCAACGATAGCTTATATTCGAAAAAGAAATTTCATCATTCGCCGAAAGCCGATAAGGAATATTTTTCTCCAGCCGGTTTCCGTTAACATAGGTTCCGTTTGTAGAAGATAAATCGGTAATAAAAATATCTTCCCCCTCGCTTGTCAGCCTGGCATGTATACGGCTGACAGAATCCTCCTCTATAATAAGATCGGCATTTCCCGCCGACTTTCCGATCAAAAACGGATAGTAATTAATATCAACCCTAATCTTATCGCCTGCCATATTATGAGTTACGGGATTTACACTTTCCAGGCAGTAACATTTTCCCGGATTTAATTCAGCTAATATACAGGTCCGGCCCTCCTCGTACCCCTCATTATTAACCCATAGAATCTCCGTCTCTTCCTGTGTTTCCTTCGCAATCATTTCCGGCGCTGATTCAGATTCGGAAGGATACATATATTCAATATTTGTTTCCATCCTGGTCAGCTGGTTCTTCCTATCAAAAAGCCTTGTCATAACAAGTATTTCCACCATTCCTATGATAATGAGCAGGCAAAGCAGCTTCGTAATATCGATATGCGTGCCAAAGGAGTTATGCAGGAACTTCGTTTGCGCCGCAGCTATCATTACCGTAATCCCCGTAAGAATTGATGCCGCGGCAAGCAGGTACGTCCTGCTGCCATAGTATGGTATCTCACGGTCATTTTCAATTTCTTCCGGTATATCGTTTACCGTCCTGCTCCCGCTATCATAATTGGCAGGTCCTTTTTTTGAACGGTTCTTGGGCAGACTATTATCCTGCAGAATAGCTTTTATACTGTAAGGAATTTTAAATCTTTTTTCTATTTCCCCGGTATCAAGTATACGCGCACGTTTTTTATTTTTTTCATAACGATTATTGGTGTTTATATTTGCCTTATTTCCCTTGCCTGTCGCTATTTTTTTCCTATCCAAATCACCCTTATCAGGCTTATGTTCCGATTTATCCGCTTCCTTATGATTTCCGGAATCGGCTTTCTCATTAACCCTGAAGTTCTTATTCAATTCCGCAAGTAATTTCTGAAAGGTGCAATCCGTATCCTTACTCACTTTATACATCGCATAGATCAACAACACCGCCCGTTCTTCCTTATAATCGACCCTATTCATTAAGTACTCAAAAAAATTACTCAATTGCTCCTGTACATTTTCCTGATGTCCCACCAGATGGCACAGGCTTACGGTGCCGGAAGCCGGATCGATATAGATATATTCAGGATTTATGATAAAGTCGTTCTCGGACAGAAGATATTCTCCTCCGCGTTCCAGTGTATCAAGAATGCTGCTTAAAAGATGTTTCATTTCATCATAGCCGATTGATTTATTGCAATACACGGAATCAATCGTCATAAATGAAGTAATGTCATAGTAGAACAGGTCCATTTGATCAATACACCTTAATTCAGCTTTTAAGAAACCCGGTATTGTATTATTCAGGAGCATCTTAACGCCATAGCCCGACATGTTCTCTTTTAAGCCGGCAAGGACCAGATATTTATTATGCATATCCCTGATATATTCAGCTTGAAACATAGTTTCACCCCTTAACGCAGCAATTAATTAATGAATTTTATTAAGTAATTGCTGCAGATTTTTAATTGCTTTATCCACAGCCGCCGATTTATCGGCAGCCCCGGAAAAAACCTCAAAAACCCTTATGAATTCCATAGGATTTTGTATCTGTGTTATATTATTCAGCTTTACGGAGAAGCCGCTTTCCGTAAACAGTTTTTTAACTTCGAAGAACGGGAACTCCATAGCGGCAAGTACTTCGATTCCTATATCCGATCTTGCCGCACTTACCTCGATCCGTTCAATTCTTGCCAGGAATAACCCGCCCTGCAAATGATTCATCGCGTAATCATATATCTGTGCCTCTTGTTCCGTTAAATCATTATTCAGAAGAAAATGCAGGATGCCCCTTTCCAAATACTTTTCATAATCGATGTTTCCGGCGGCAAGCTCCGCTTCATTCTCTATTAATGCCCTCCCTTTCAATGCCGTTTCATCGAGAACGGACTGGATTCTCACTTTGTCATGCATGTAGAAGCCAAGATAGAGCAATCCAAAAATAACAAAGAGTATACAGGGGAATATAAGAGCAGCTTCCACGGTATAGCTTCCTCTGACCTTTAACCTATTCAAAAAACAAGCACCCCCAGATAAGCAAGAAACATAAATGGTATAAAAGGAATGGTCTTATGGCGGCCGACGTGACGGAATACGATCAGAAATCCCGAAATAACCGCCGAGATAGTTAATGCTAGTAAAAGCAGTTCCGCATTCTTGAAAAACCCCAGACTTAACCCTGTAATACATATGACGAGACCGTCTCCGAATCCAATCTGCCCGCCGGTAACAGGACAAAGCAGGAGCAATAGCAGTCCCAAGACAAGTCCGGCAATCCGGTCAATAACGGCAATATTACCTGCAATTATTATACCGGCGACAGGAATGATAAACCCTGCAAGGACTAAAATTAAACTTATTTTTTTACTTTTGACATCCTGTAAACTGCATAACATAAGCCATATGCATAAAGTAATTGAAAGAATACTTTCCATATGATATTTCCCTCCTATTTACGCTCATCCCCCATTACCGCACCTTTGGCATGGCCTTCTTCCGGCTGCCTGCGATAATGGTATCTCAATAACAGTTCGTTTTAAGCCGCTGCATCCCAGATCGCAATGATACCTGTCCCCCGAATCCGTTATATAAACATTCTCCTGGCCTGAAAGTCCACTTTTTCCGCACAGGCTGCATTTCTTATACCTGCCCCCGGATTCGTTGCGCAAGCCTTCTATCAGGCTAAATTGCACCATATGTACGGACAGCCTTAAATGTGAACAATCCCTGTTCAAATGATATACCGTACCGTTTTCGGTAATGTAAACCGTCCTCTCGTCCTTATCAGCTTCCTCCTCCGCAGAGCCATCCTCAGAACTACCCTTTGCCTCGACCCGATGGCCGCTCCATCCCCTCATGCGTACTCTTTGAACCATCTGTATATCATTAAGCCGGATGAAAAGAAGCGGTAATTTGATCTCATAATTTACAACGACATCAATTGCCTCATCCTTCGTCATATAGCTTGATAAATAGGTATGGATTCCGGTAAATCCGTTTTTAATACAGGAACGGTTTATTTCTTCCGTATCCAGGTAATCCCGCAGCTTCGTTTTGTAAAATGCACTGTCAATCATTCGGGCGGTAATGACATCCATATCCGCTGCCATTGAACTCCCGTCTTCGTCTGCGAACTCCTGTGTATCCTCGTAATGCAGCAAATACTCATATACGTAAGCGTATTTGGCGGAAAAATATCCTGTCTGGGTAATGGCCTCCTGCAGCTTCTCCTGCAGCAGGACTATTTGCAGAAAATATATAAAAGCAATAGCCGCATATATAAAAACTGGTAACACCAAAGCTGCTTCGACTGTTAAGGAAGCATGGATTTTTCTTTCTTCTTTCTCCGCTTTCAAGGAATCCTCCTTTTATTAAAATGAAAATCCAGATATTTGCGAAACTCTTAATTGTGTCTATGATTGCACCGGTCTAAAATATATGTATTCTGAATGAATTGGGATATCCGTCCTTTCCGTCACTCTGTAAAGATTAAGGAGTTACGGGGTACTTTCGGTTTCAGGAATGAATGCTTTCTTGGAGAGAGAAATTGTTTTTATTATGAAACCATCGAAATGTTTAAGAACGGATATCCCAATCCATTCTATAGAATGGCGGAGGTGTACCGTACAGATCCTCAATAGGAATATTCCTGGGAGGAACGGTACGAATAACCGTCGTTCCAACCGGGTAAGAGCTCTCTTACAAAAGGCAGGGTTATAAATCTGGAATTCATCCGGAATTCGGCTTCTGCCTGAAAACCAAACAGGCAGTTTTTTATGTAAAAGTTATCCTCATATTTTAACTGCAAATTTTCCTGGATCAGGTCAAGAGCGCGGTAGCTCTTATTTTCCTGCCTCTCCAAATATAGGAATACCTTTAAATAATCTCTGTAATTTAATTGAAGACCACCCGAATATTCCTTCATACTGTCTGCTTTACTTTTGATAAATGTTTTATTAATTAGATATAGCTCATAAAGCCCCAGCTGCAGCTGTGTACCGTTTTTGTAAAGCGGGATCGTTTTCCCTTCGAGTAATGCGGCAATATCTATAAGTGATTCTGCAAATGCCCAAATAAACAGTATCATTGCCTTTACAACGCATACGAGTGCCGGCAGGCCGGTGAATCCAACGAACGAGATCGCCAGGGTTCTGGCCTCCCCGCTGCTCTTGCTGTCCGCAATCAAAGTAATAAAGTTTACTATGGTACGGATCAACAGAATACGCATTATAACTGCCTTTAAGTTAGCGTAATCCGTTGTCCTTCCCATAAGGATATACTCCAATTCATAATCAAGTGCTTTCAGGGAGTTCTGAGCTTCCTCGGCGTGAAAGCTGTCGAAGTGTTCCATTAAATACTCCTGAAACAGTAACAGTTTTCCTATAGCCTCACCGGCGTTAACAGCTGCTTCGCCCAGCCCCTCGTCTTCCCCGGATATTGAAAACATATCGGTAAGCGACCCTATTTTGCTGTCAAGGCTTATGTCTGCCAGGTCGGCGGATAGATCCGCCGGTTCGGAGCTTTCACCTATCCTGTGAAGAAATGTGGGAAGGTCCCCTTCATTAATTTCCTTGCCAGAGATTTCTTCCGTATCGGTTACCAGGCCCACGATGCCATCTTCCACCAATGTTCTTATACATTTAAAAAAGCTGTCGCTTTCAGCCGGCTTCATCAGTCCGGCATAATGAAACTGCAATCCGGTATGACTGTACCCGTCAAAACTGTTCTTGTCAGACAAAAGGGTATTTTTAAGGGCATCCAGGGTGCTTACCGATATTACCGCAGCCGGATATTCCTTGATGCCTTCAAGGATTGTCCGGTTGTGAAGCAATGTCTCTTTCATTGTCTGGAAATCATAGTTCCCGACATTGCCGTCCATTTCCGGACTTGTCTTTTTATATCTCTGCATTTCCGTTAAATCTTCCGATAATCCCATATAAAAATTTTCGTCCAGGCTTAACCGGTTTTCCTGCAGCAAAGCTTCATAATCCTGTATTTCCCCCGTCACTTCGCCCTGTCTTATAATTAATTCATCCACGATCGGCAATGCATCCGTGATCGTACTTAAGGTACCGTTAACTAAAGTATTCAAGTTCTTTAAATTACTGTTCAAAGACTTACTCAGCTCGGACTCTCTGTCACTGTAATACTTCACCTGCTCCCATGCACTTTCAATCCTGTCGCTTAGTTCCTCCCTTTCCTCCTCATCCATATCACTTTGGTCTATCGCTGTTAAAGAATCATATTCATTGATTGCACTTTCCTTTAAACCTATGTTTTCTATCAGCGCATCGACAGTGATTACCGCCGTATCAATAATCCGCTGCGGATTCACAAAATAACCTGACAATGAGGAATACACCAGTTCGTTTTCAATTCCTGAATTCAATTTGGTAAAGGGGATAATACTGATCTTTTTTACAAAATTATCTTTGATAATGATTTTATCCCGACTGTTCGTTTTGACTCCCTTTTCACTGATTGAGATACCGTCCACCAGCCTCATTAAGCCTAATATTTTTTTATCAATTTCGTACAGTTTTTCTTCCGTTTCCTGTTTCTTATCCAGAACGGGTTTTGTGTGCTCATATTCCTTTACGGCAGCCTTCTTATCCAGAAATTCCATTGCAATGTCTCCCACCTTACGGTATTTCATATAATCCACTGCTTCCCCGGTAAAAAGTTCTCCGTCATAATCTGTGAGAAAGACTTCCTTCTTTACCTCTGACTTAACTGTTTTCAGTCCGAACAAATTAACGTTTGGGAATGGAATATAATCTTCCGCCGGATACAGGTCTTTTTCCGGGCTGAATGTATATTCCATATAATCATTAAGCCTGGAGGTAACGGTTTCTGTTTGTACGGAAGCTTCCCCATATCCGGCATCCAGTACAAATACATGGTATTCCTCGAACAAAGGCAGATAGTATTCCGCCAATACGGAATCCATTGCCGCCGCAAGTGCACGTTCCGTATAAGTCTTTGCCGCACTCGCCCTGGCTGCTTCCACCGTGGTCATGATAACCGCCAGTATCAGCAGCATAATCAGGCTTAAAAAAACCGTTATGGAGCCATTATGTATGCGCTTCATCCGTAACTCCTCCCATTCCCTTCATTCGCCAGGTTATTGCGAAGCTTCTTTTTTATGTCTGTTGATGTTCCCGAATTAATTATTAACACCCAGCTCCTCGGATCTTGAAGTTATAGTTGAAAAAATGCTTTTAACCAGTGCCTCTATCTGTGACCTGAACAGTATAACCAGACCGATCAGTACGACTAATATCAGTATAATTTCTACCACCCCAATTCCATCTTCCTCTTTGATAAATTCCTTGATTATTTTCATATTCATTGTACTTCCTCCTTCTCTTCATATGCCGAAAGACATAAATGCCGGCACCATAATGACGGCTAATACTATCAGAAGCATAATCATCATTGGCAGCAATAATTTGGTTCCCGCTTCTTCGCCCATTCTTTTTGCAAGTTCTTTCCTTTCCTCAAATGCTTCCGCTGCCTCCAATTCCAATAAACCCAGCAAGCCTGCCGATCCTTTTCTTACATTTTGTGCAATCAGAGAACTGAACCTCAGATATGGCAGCAGTTTTACTCTTCGTCCGAATCTCTCATAAGCAATTATTTCCGAGGTTCCAATCGTCAGTTCGTTATATGTTATCGTCATTTCTTCGTAAGCATAGCGTTTTTTGTTCCGAGTCTCCTTATAATCCTGGGATATCTTACACCAGGCATTGGATAAAGACATTCCCGCACCAACCAGAAGAGTAAATTTATTGATGATTTCCGGATAATCAATGAGCATTTCCCTGTTTCTCTTTTCCACCTTTGAAGATAATTCTTTATCCATCAACATATACAACACGCCGGCTGCAAGACATCCCAGCAGAAGGATGAAAGAGGCCGAATTATCTTTCTTTTCCGCCCAGGTTATGCTTTGATTCCCCAAACTGTCCGGCAGTTCCATCATGTCCTTATTCCGTGATTGAGCCGCCAGATTGTCCACTGCCTCCGTAAGCTCTCTTCTGACCAGCTCTTCCTGTGAATATTCCCTGGGCAGAATCCTGATAAACCTTATGTATTCCTCCTTCCTGTCATAATAAGTGATTACGGCTGTTACAGAGGTCAATACTCCTTCGGTAAGTTCTTCATTATGAACCCTCCCTTCCTCATCAATAAGCTTTGGAGAATCCGACTTCCATTTAACCGTCAGCCCACTGCCCGGTATCCTCCTGACAAACATTAAATCTGAGAGGACTTTATCAATGGATTCATTCCCGTTCAGTAACCTGGAATCAATGTATTGCTTTGCATAGGTAAAGTTATCTTCCAGCTCTTGATTCGTATAACGCTTCTCTCCTATTTCAAGTTCCATGTCCTCTTCCAGCACCGTTGCTGCATGCTCCGATACGTTGACCTTAAGCGAAATCCTCCGGGTGCCCTCGCTGTATCCGGGTCTTCTGATAAATCTTCCTTTTACCAGCCGGCCATCGGAAGCCGTCGTCAGGCTGCATCCTATGGCCAGCAGATTTGAAAGAAAGACAATCAGTAACACCAAAGCCACCTTATTGCATAGGTACAGCTTTTTAACGGAGTTTAAATCTTCCCCCACATAAAGGGCTTTTAGCGTATCGTCCAATTTATCCGGTCTGTTACTCTTTCCGGAAAAAAACCTGTTATTTAAAACCTTATTAAGAAAATACAGGGCAAGCGGATACAACTGCCATAACTTATACTGTTTCCTGTCAAGTCCGCGGGTGATTTCTTTCCCGTAATTTCTTGATAAAATGTACATAACCAGGAATATTAACAGTATGGTAATATTAAAAATCAGCATACGCGGCAATCCTTTCAAATAATTTTTTTATCTTCCGATACGATGGCGTTTTGCCTACACCTCAATACTGATAATGTTTTTTGCCATCCTGCCGACCACACAGTACATAATCAATATGAAGGACATAAAAAGGATTCCAAACGGATTACCATAAAGCGGATTCAAAAAACCTGGCGAAAATAACCTTAAATAGGCTATAATGCAGAAGGGTATCACATTCATAATACGATATTCAAACTTTTTAGCCGTAATCAGAGTAAGTATCTCTCTTTTCACTTCTATCTTATCTCCTATTACGTTGCCGGTTGAACGGATAATTTTAATGAGGTCTCCGCCCGTTCTCTTGGCGGTAATCAAAACCTCCGCAAAATTTTTAATATCATCTATGCCGCTTCGGTCCGCGAACTCCTTCAGTACCTCTTCTACCGTCCTGTTCATATTGATCTGACGGACAATTCCTTCAAATTCACAAATGATAAATGCCTTTGGCGAATACATCAATTTCAGGTCTTTTACCGCTTCCGCAAAGGCATTCTCCACGGAATAACCGGCATTCAGTGCTGCGGATACACTCGCCAGCCCGTCCTTAAATTGCAGGTTCAATTGCCATCGCCTCTCTTCGGTCAGATGCTTTCTCTGATTATGTACATACCATAATCCATAGGACATCGGCAAAACCGTTCCCAACAGTCCGGAATAACATAAATATCCTATCATGCCTCCGATTAAGGCACCCTGGAAGAAGTAAGCCAGCCATTCCTTTTTCGTGTACTTATAATTGCTATAATTTTCTATCACAGTATCCCTGCCTTACTCAGCTTTGACAAGTTAATCAGTTCATTATTGGTTTTATGAAGTTTACCGATTACTATTCCCTGTTCGTCCTCTCCAATTTCACGAAATACATAAAGCTTATTCACTTCAATCTCCCCGTCCACACAGTCCAGTATTTCAGCGACCTCAAGAACCCGCCTGCTTTTATCCCGCAGCCTTCCCAAATGGATAATAATATCGATTGCAGATGCAATCTGCTTGCGTACCGCCAGCAGCGGAAGCTCCGCACCCATAAGTACAAGCGTCTCCAAACGGTTCAGCATGTCCACCGTGGAATTCGCATGGCCGGTGGAAAGGGAACCATCATGTCCCGTATTCATGGCCTGAAGCATGTCAATTGCCGCCGCATCCCTTACTTCTCCCACAATAATCCGGTCGGGCCGCATTCGCAGAGACGATTTAATAAGGTCCTTTATTGTTACCTCATTTTTTCCTTCTACATTTGCATTACGCGCTTCCAGTCTCACCAGGTTGGGTATGTTCCTTATCTGCAGTTCGGCGGAATCCTCTATCGTTATTACTCTTTCCTCCTTCGGTATAAAGTTGGAAAGAACGTTTAGAAAGGTGGTTTTACCGGAGCCTGTTCCGCCGCTGATAAATATGTTATAACCCGAAATCACAAGTTTTTCCAAAAACGATGCCGCCTCTTCCGACAAAGAGCCCATATCTATCAGCTTTTTCATTGTAATCGGATTCTCTGGGAATTTACGGATGGTAACTACCGGACCTTCCAGGGCTATCGGCGGAAGCACGATATTTACTCTCGATCCGTCCGATAATCTTGCGTCCACAATCGGACTGGCTTCATTAATGATTCGGTTTGACTTGGAAACAATCTGCTGTACCACATCCTCGAGTTTCTTATCCGATTCAAATTTCTTATCCCAGCGCCGGATCGCACCGTTTTGCTCGATGAAAATATGCTCCGCACCGTTGATCATTATCTCCGTAATGGTGGAATCCTCAACCAGCTCCTGTAATATATCCAGTCTTCGGATGGAATTAAAGATATCCATGCGCAGCCTTTTTTTCTCCTTCATGCTAAGATACCTGTCCCTGCCTTCGGACATAAGAATATCGTCAATTACCTCCAGGATTTCTTCATCCTGCAAATCCCTGGTTAAATCTATCTTTTTAATAACCATCTCCTGAAGCTGCTGTTTTTGTACATCCATCTTTTCAAATCCGGCCTTTCTGCACATATTCCTGCCGTCTACCGTCTTAACCATATAAGCTGCGGACTCATTCAGCCAGACAGGCGGCTGCCGATTCTGCATATTCCTCACAATACCATCCGTTTTGGGCAAACTCCTGATACTGTTTTTCGCCTGCTCCGTTTAACACGATAGCCGTCAGTTTTTGTGTAATATCTTCAAACCCTGCCCAGCAAAGCTGATCCTTTAATATGCGGAACCGTGTCTGTTCCAAATCATTTCCGCCAAGCAGATACAAAATCCTGTTACTTTCCCGAAAAAGCTCCAGCGCCGCCAAAAAAAAGCTTCCGACATCAAAAATAATGACTTCGTATTCACTGTATTTCTTTAATTCCTTAATCCACAAAGCAATATCATCCGGTGCCAAATCGAACAAATCTGGTCCAAAAGAAACCCCGCCGATAAAATCCAGCTGATTCCTTCTGCTTATTATTTCATTCAATTTAGTTATCAGATTGGGAGTATTCTGTTTCAGATAATAAATGAATTCCGAAAGGCTCTTTCCGGTATCCTGGTATTCCGAAAACGGATGAATGGTATCAAGATTCACATATAATACTTTCTTCCCGCTTGCATATTTTCCGGCTAAAGACAGAGAAAGCATTGTCCTTTCATCATTCTTTGCCGTGGAAAAGACGGTGATGATTCTAAGATTGTTACCTGTTTCCTTTCGATTGCCCTCGTTCGTTTCAGTCGGAAAATAAGAAAAAACTTCCCGAACGATGAGATCCGCCGACTGAAACTTATAGATTACCGGGTAAACACCTTCTTCCTTTATGCGGCCGTCCTCCGTCAGCAGGCATATATTCCTGATATTCTCAAGCTTTATCTGGTCTGCCGGGATATCCTCCCCCAGGAGCAGAATGTCGATCTTATTGTGGACCAGATGTTCTTTCAGGCTGTCCGGATTCGTAAACACCCGAACCTGTGTTATCCTCTTTTGTTTCCGTTTTATGTAATCTGTTAAGCGGTTTGCATAACTGGTTTCCGTGTCGTAAATTGCCAAAATACAACTCATGACACCCCTCCTTTCCTATATGGAATATTCTGCATTAAACCCCCAAAAATATCTGAGCGGATACTGCCAGAAAAATTGCAATTGAGAAATGGATCACTCCCTGATACCCGTCCCGGGCCAAATCATAATACGGCAGTATTTCAAACCTTCCCGCCCCTTGCTGCGGTACCGTATATTTCTTATATATAACTTGGATATAACGGATAAAATGACGCAGGCGGCAGAACACCAGCCTATGCCTGATCAGGTGAATTACCGACATGACTGCCCCGAATAGAAAAGCAATCAGAATTGTTTTAAGGACAAATGAGGTTCCGTAAAAAGCTCCGGCTACGGAAAACAGCTTAATATCCCCGGCCCCTAATACTTTAATCAGAAATAAAAGAAATAAAAGAATTACCGGTGTCAAAACACCGCAAAAACATGTTACTAAGCCTGTCCGGCCGGCTTCTGATACATTAATAAGGAATCCGAGTATAATCCCGATAAGAATGAAATGATTGCTGATTTTAAAGGATTTCATATCCTTAAGCACCGCAAAAAGCATCAGGCAGATCAGGCAAGCTATCTTCAGATTGATAGGCTTCACCTCACAGATATATTAGAATTAAGCAGCTATTTAAGATGTATTTATCTTACACTCTTTTACATTTGCTGTCAATCTGTATAAGATAAATTTATCAGTTTCATGACTTCTGCTAGAATTTACGGAATTTTTTAAATATAATTACCAAATAATTAATTCTTTCACATATTATCTAATAATTTGCTTAATAATACCTTATTTCACCGGCAGATAGAATTTTATTTCACAGTAATCCTCTTCACAGAGCTCATAATCGATCCATTCAAAACAGTAGCTGCCATCCTCTTTATAATCTACTGTGGGCATCCATTGGAACAGGATATATTCCCAAACCTCAAACAGTTCCGTACCGGATAACCGTTCAACACCATGAAATCCCACATATTTAAAAACCGCATATTTCCCCGTTTCAATATCCACCGTCTTCATAGTGCCGGGAACCAGGGAGCCTCCATTTATTATGATTGACGGCATATAATACACATACTGCCGTTTTACGCCGGTGTTTGTAAAATCTCTCGGAACACGGGAATAGCCGATATACTTTGAATAACTGGAGGCATTTTTAATAAATTTTCTTTTATTAAAAAAGAAATCATAAGCAAGCTTCATTCCGATACTCTTATGCCTATTACGGTACACATTAACTTTATGCTCCATACCCGCAATGCGAAAAGCAGGCACAATTTTGATATCAGGCATAACAACACAGCCATTACCTATTCTCTTAAGCAGTTCTATATTATAAGGTTCATAAATTAACAGTTCTCTCGGATTCTTTCGGAAAGCGGTCGGGGTAACGGAAAAGGTTCTTCTAAACGCCCTTATATATGCCTGGCTTCCGCTAAAACAAAGGCATCCGGCAATATACTCCATATTTTTTTTTGTATAAAGCAGTGCATTTACCGAAAGACTTAACCTTCTCAGTATGATGTATTCCATAATTCCAAAACCGGTTATATTTTTAAAGAGTCTAAGCAGATGGTATTTTGAAACAAATACATTATCTGATATCTCATCCAGGTCCATTTTACGAAGCAGATTCTTCTCAATATATTGAATTGTTGCCTCAATTATATTTATAACATCCTTCATTCCTTACATCCTTTTAACATTAGCAATTTAGGTTAACCCTTATGAAAATTAAACTGGTAAAATTAAGTATATTGAAAATCAGGAAGAATTTCAATATTATTTTAAAGCTTTGCAAAAAAGGAGGATTCCATGAATCTTAACAAAAAAAATTTAGTACTGACCGCATTCACATTAATTATTATCGGTATAACGGTCTGGCGAGCTTTGCAGCCGACTGCTGCGGATGCCGGTAAATCCGGCTTTTCTGCCGACCAGGCAATAAAGGATATTGAGACTATTGCAAAAGAGCCCCACAGCTCGGAGAACCAGCAGGCACTGCAAAAGGTCAGGACTTACCTTTGCTCACGTTTTGAAAGCATGGGGCTTAAACCCACGGTGAATACATATACGGCAAATAATTGGCTGGGAAGCTATGCGGTTAATAATATTACGGCACAAATTGACGGCCGGAACAATCATCCGTATGTTTTGGTTATGGCTCATTATGATTCCGTATTGGAGGATCTGTACGGTGAAAGGTCGGAATCAACAGGCGCCGTCGATGACGGATACGGCGTAGCTGTTTTGCTGCAAATAGCCGAATATTTCTCCAAAACGGAGAAACAGCCGGTTAACGGGATCAAATTCCTGTTAACGGATTCGGAAGAAACCGGCCCCCTGGAAGGTTCAAAAGCGGAAATCAGCCAAAATACCGATTACTATGAAGATGTCTCCCTCATTATAAATATCGAGGCTAGAGGAGCAAACGGCCCGGCCATGATGTTTCATACGTCCGGCGGAAACAGCAGGGTAATTGAACTGTACTCAAAAGCCAATTCTCCGTTCTCTAATTCGCTGATGACCGGACTGTTTCGCTTTATGCCTAATATAACAGATCTGAACCCTTTCCTTGAACATGGGTATCCGGGGTTGGATTTTGCCGCATTAGGCCATTTAAAATACTATCATTCGGGCTATGACCGCATAGAAGCTATCGATGCGGATACCCTGTCGCATTACGGCGAACAGATTTTCCCCCTCATGAAAGAATACGTATATCAGAATGCCTACTCAGACCCCCATTATTTTAAAACCGGTAAAAATGCTGTTTTCTTTTCACTGCCGCCGAATATTTTTATTTATTACTATGACGCGGTTAACAGTTTTTTATTTATCATTACAATTCTGCTGTTATTTTTCATTATTATAAAGGGAAGAAGGAAAGGGACGCTTTTCTTAAAAGTATGCATTAGATATGGTTTAAAATGGCTTATGTTCACCCTTATCGCAGCAATATCAGCATTAATCCTCACCGTTTTTTTAGCTTTCCTTACAGGCAGCGCGTACAATCCCATTTTTATGATCAATATTCCGTATGATAATGCCGTATTTATTGTTTACATATTACTGGTATTGGCCGGGGCAGTCATTTGGACGTTTCGCTGCCGGCGCAACACGGATTCCTTACCCGAAATGCTTATCGGGGGATTACAGCTAAACTTAATATACTACATACTGTTCACCTTGTTTCTGAAGGGGGGCTCCTATCTGTTCCTCCTTCCAAGCTTATTTGCATCGGCAGCTATCGCATTACTGATGCACGGTAAAAGTATTGCTGTCAAACCGGTGCTGCTGCTTACGTTAAGCTTTATGATATTAATATATGCTCCGGTTATATATGTATTGTACTATGCGTTAACGATCGGCTCTCTTTTTCTCCCCGTCATATTACTGTCCGCAGGCATGTCCGTTTTCGCACCGGCATTGCTGTTTATCATAAGAAAACAAAAAGCAGATTGCTTTTAACAGCATCCTGCTATTTAAAATGAAAGTAAAGGGCGATCCCGTAGATCAGCAGGAATCCGGGGATTCCCAATACGCCTACCGATAATGCATTCATCCCGTTTATTCCAACATCCAGGGATAGTTCAAAGCCTGCCAGCAGTGCATTCAGCAGATAGATGCCTAACAGTCCCGCAAAAACACGGAGTCCGAAATTCACCAGAAGGTCAAACCGGTGCTTTATCAGACCGTACAGCAGCAGTCCCAAGCATATTACTATTATAGTAACAAAAATCTGGCTCTCCATTTCTTCCTCCAGTGCTTGTTCAGGTAATTTTTTCTATATAATGAAGTATATTCTAGTAAATCCCGGACTATACTATAAATAAAAATATATATCTAAATAAAGCCTGTACTTAGGTAGATTGGAGTAAGCATGAAATTGTTTTCAAAGAAGAAATCGCCGCAAAACGACATTTTGCTAAATGAAATAAAAAAAACGAAGCTCGCTCTTGAATCGGCATATTCGAATTTTGAGAACGTGATTGACCCCGACCTTATTGATTGCTATATTTATGAGGTAAATGCAGTTCAAAAGCGATATAAATTTCTACTAAAACAGATGAGGCAACAGGATAGCGACGACATTTTGATATAACTGCAATCTGGGAATGCTGTGAGTAAAATGATAAGCTCCCCATAAAGCATACGTATAAATAAACTTCAGGGGAGCTATTATTATGTCTTGTGATATGCAGTTATCGAGTCTTAAAAGCTATTACAGGAAATAAGCCCCCGAGCCCAGCTTCAGCACCTGGGAATAGTCACAGTGAACCATTCTCTTAACCTTCAGCCCGTATACGGTAAAATATTCCTTTAAATCAAGCTTAATAAATTCCTTAAACCCTTTTGGTTCTAACAGACGAATGAATCCGAACATAAAACGCTGGAAAAAATGTTTCGGCTCTTCCCATTCCACAATAACGATATCCCCATCCGGCTTTAAAACCCTTTTCGCTTCATTTATGATCTTACCGACCAGATTCTTATCGATCTCATGCAAAATCAGGGAAATAAGTACAATATCAAAGGAATGGTCCTTGAAATCCATCCTGGTTGCATCCATTACCCTGGTTTTTATATTGCGGATATTTCTTTTGCGTATTCTTTCCTTCGCAATACGCAGCATATCCCTGGATAAATCGATCCCGACAACCTCTGCATTGCGTTTTTTATCGGCTATCAGAATCGCATTGGAAGCCGTTCCGGTGCAAATATCCAGAACCCTCACTTTGCCTTCCTTTATAAAGTCTAAAATCTTCTGCCTTGGACTGTATTTCCTGCGGTTAAAGTATAAAACGTCTATAAGGTTATAGAATTTAGAAATAATACGATACTGTGTCTTCATAAATTATTCCTTTCCCCCATATTACATTATTATATATCATTATATGAGTGTATAATAATACATATTATTCGAATAATCAATAAAGATTTTCTGCCATATCCGGTTTTTTTAAAGTCCCCAGATTTCCCTTCCGTAGGCCATGATTGTCCTGTCGCTGGAGAATCTGCCGGCGTTTGCCGTATTGATTAAACCTTTCCTGCCAAAGGCAAGCGTATCCGCGTAATCCCTGTTTACCCTTAACCTTGCTTCGGCATAGGGCAGGAAATCCCTCAAAAGATAATAGTGATCAGGTTTATGCCAGCTTGCTCCCTCTAATAATGAGGTATAAAGCTCCGCAAACATCCCGGTCCCCGCGTCATCAAAGGTTCCGTCCACCAGGGTATCCACGGATTTTTTTATACGTGGGCTGCTCTCATAAAGCTTTTTCGGGTCGTATGTTCCGGAAAGCTTTCTAATCTCTTCCACCCTGGCGCCAAAGATATAATTGTTTTCCTCTCCGGCTTCCCTTATGATTTCTATGTTGGCTCCATCATAGGTTCCGAGTGTTACGGCTCCGTTTAGCATGAATTTCATGTTGCCGGTTCCCGAAGCCTCCGTGCCGGCCGTTGAGATCTGCTCCGAGATATCCGCTGCCGGAATAAGCTTTTCGGCGTAGGAGACATTATAGTCGGACACCAATATAACCTGCAGCTTATCCCCGGTCTCCCCGTCCGTATTGATTCTCCCTGCTATCTCGTTGATGAACTTGATAATCCCCTTTGCCCTGAAATATCCGGGCGCCGCCTTACCGCCAAACAGGAAGGAAGTCGGATAAAAATCCCTGATCCTTCCGTCCTTTAAGCCAAAATAGATATCCAGCACCGAAAATGCGTTAAGCAACTGACGTTTATATTCATGAAACCTCTTCACCTGGATATCGAATATAAAATCCGGGTTTAAGGTAATCCCTTCCCGGCTTTTTATATAATCCGTCAATTGTATTTTCTTTTTCTTCTTGATATCGATAAATTCTCCGATAGCCGCTTTGTCACTTAAGTACTTCTCCAGCTCCTTAAGCCTGCCCAGATCGGTTACCCATCCGTCCCCTATCCGGTCTGTTATAAAACCGGACAGCTCCGGATTGGCCAATGCCAGCCATCTGCGCTGTGTGATCCCGTTCGTCATATTGCGGAAACGCTCCGGATACAGTTCGTACCACTCATGCAATACATCCCTTTTCAGAATCTCCGTATGAAGCTCTGCAACACCGTTTATCGAATGGCAGGCAAAAATCGCAAGCCTTGCCATATGGACGGTTCCGTCATCGATTACCAGATACGGTTTTTGTTCTTCGGGCTTCACTTTTCCTGATGCTTTAAGCTCCTTTCTTAAAGCCTGATCCAGCATAACGATATATCGGTATACCTGCGGGATTACCGCCTTTAAGAGAGAAGCCTGCCATTTTTCCAGGGCTTCCGGCATTACGGTATGGTTGGTATAAGCAAAAGTCTCTCTCGCAATACATAAAGCGCCGGAGAAATCAAGACCTTCCTGCTCCATAAGCAGGCGGATGAATTCCGGTATTGCAATCACGGGATGGGTATCATTCAGCTGGACCGCATATTCGCCTGGGAAACGGCTGAAATCCGTCCCCTTATTACGCTTATATCTTGCCAGTATATCCTTAAGGGATGCCGCAGCAAAGAAATATTGCTGCTTCAGCCTTAATTTTTTCCCTGCGGGGAGCGTATCGTTCGGGTACAGGACCGCAGTTATCGCTTCTGCTTCATCGCGGCTTCTCACAGCCTTTTCATACTGCTGGTCATTAAAGAGCTTAAAGTCAAATGGCTTTAGCGGTTCCGCCTGCCATAACCGGAGCGTATTGACTGTTTTACCTCCATATCCGATTACCGGCATATCATAAGGTACTGCATAAACAGACTGATCCTTAAAATCGATTCTTACCCGTTCCGCCTCTTTCCTGCGTGACCACGGGTCCCCGAACCTCTGCCAGTCATCCGGCGCTTCCGTCTGGAAACCGTTTTGAAAGGACTGTTTAAATAATCCGTACTTATACCGGATTCCATAACCGTTTAAGGGAATTCCAACCGTAGCGCCGGAATCCAGAAAACAAGCGGCAAGTCTTCCCAGTCCGCCGTTGCCAAGAGCTGCATCCTCGATATCCTCGAATACACCGATATCTATCCCCTTCTCCTTCATAAGCTCGGTAAACGGCCCCAGCAAGCCCGTATTAAACAGATTGCTGTAAATCATTCTTCCAACCAGAAACTCAGCCGATAAATAGCAGGCCTTTTTGCCGTCCGAATTCAGTCTCCAGTCTCTTCCGATTACCCTTAACGCGGCCTTTGACACAGCATTGTACAGCTCCGCCGTATCGGCTTCCTCAATTGACTTTCCGTAATCGGTATCCAGTATGAATCCGACACCGGTTTTGAAATCACTATCCATAACTCTCTCCTCACCGCCGTGCAGGCCGCTCCGGTGCCCGGCCGTACAGACGGGCCAGAGCATAAAGCTTTTTTGTACTTAATTTTTTATACTGCTTATTCTTCATACGCCATTTCCAATTATTCCTTATTGTTGAAGGAAAATTCATCCTCGCCTTGCTGCCAAGCTTCAGCAGATCCTGCATCGGCAGCATTACAACATCCGCCACGCAGGCATATAATGCCTTGATTATGGCATCCGGCAATTGTTTTGGCCTCCCCGTATTAAAATAGCCGCATAAATGTTTTTTCTGTTCCTTTGTCTTGCCCTTTAAAAAACCTGCAAGAGTTTCGTTATCATGAGTTCCGGTATAGGCAATAAGATTGGAGGTAGTATAGTTATGCGGCAGATAAGTGTTATCGGCCGGGCCATCAAGCCCGAATAACAGAACCTTCATTCCGGGGTATCCGGCTTCCCGGATGAGTTCCTTTACCTCCGGGGTCAGGACGCCCAAATCCTCCGCGATAATTTTTGCATCCCCGACCGAAGCATCGATAATGTCCGTAATCTTCCTGCCGGGGCCCTTTATCCACCTGCCCCCGGCCGCTGTCGGATTTTCCGCCGGAATCGAGTAATAATTCACTATCCCGATAAAATGATCGATGCGTACCACATCATATAATGATGCGGATACTTTCATTCTCTCTCGCCACCAGCTAAAGTCCTCCTGCTCCATTCTGTCCCATCGGTAAAGCGGATTGCCCCACCGCTGCCCTTCCTCGGAAAAGGCATCCGGCGGAACCCCAGCAACATGGACCGGTTGCTTTCGTTCGTCCAGTTCAAATAAATCCGCATGTTCCCATGCATCGGCACTGTCCATTGCCGAATACAGGGGGATATCACCGATAATAAGAATCCCCCTGTCATTCGCGTATTTTTTTACTCTGTCCCACTGTTCACGGAATTTATACTGACAGAACTTCCAGAATTCAATATCCTCTTTAAGCCTTCCGCAATATTCCTCCATTGCTTCAGGGCGGCGCAGCTTAATATCTTCCTCCCAGCTTAACCATTCCCGGCCGCCGAAATGATATTTAAACGCCATAAAGAAGCAATACCCCTCCAGCCAGTATCCGTTTCTGTCGCAAAACTGTCTGAAGGATGCTTCCGTTTTGTGACGGCTTCGTTCAAAGGCTTTCCTTAATATCCGGAAGCGGCTGTTGTACAGTAACGCATAGTCAATCGAAGCTTCGTTATACTGCCATTTATATGTATCCGCTTCCTTTGCCGTCAACAGCCTTTCCTCTGCCAGATACTCCAAATCGATAAAATACGGATTGCCCGCAAAGGCAGAGAAAGACTGGTAGGGACTGTCACCGTAGCTTGTAGGTCCGACGGGAAGCACCTGCCAGTATTTAAAACCGGCGTATTTAAGAAAATCGATAAACCGAAGGCTCTCCTTCCCCAGTGTTCCAATCCCGTATTTCGCGGGCAATGCACTTACCGGCATTAATATTCCTGCACCTCTGTCCAGTTGCCGTTTTAAAGATGGCATACTTTCATTCACAGGGTAATCCCCTTCCCTCTATATTTTCCGGCTTTTAAGCCCTGAACCCCCTGCTATGCTCTTTCGGGTCAATAAATACCTCGTTTAACACACCCTTGCCATAGGTAAGCCCGGCATAAAGCTGCTGGGTATTCTGCATAACAGGCCCTGACGGGTCCTCCTGCAGGATACCTTCAAACCCCGCCTTCAGCTTTTGCAGTACGGATTCGGCAGATGCCAGCAGTTCCGTATTCTTTTGATAGCCTGCATTGATCAGGCATTTACTCACATATACATACAGGTTCAACAGATTATAGGATATCTCAAACCGGTAATCCAGGCTCCGCATCAGTTCATTTACCAATAATACGGCATGTTTCAGAATTCTGGCATACTGCGGGTGATCTCCGTCTCTAAACGTATCCTCTGCCTCTTTTATGTCAGATAAAATAATTTCATATGTAATTACTACCAGTTCTGTTTTTGAAGCCTGTGAGATTCTGGCAGTATAAGCCTGTATCAACTCTTTCGTCATATTGCCTCTTTCCTGCATATTTCAAACTTGCCTTCAAGTTAAAAAGTGCGAAGTTCCGGGGAGCCATGCTGCCTTCCCGGACTTTATAATGGATCGGCGGCTTAGCCCTGCAGCAGGCTCAGTATTGTCTGAGGCCTTTCATTTGCCTGTGCCAACACGGAGGTGCCTGCCTGGGACAGTACCTGCTTTTGGGTATAGTTAGCCATTTCCTCCGCCATATCCACATCCTCAATACGTGATAATGCTTCCGACATATTTTCCGATGTAGTATCGAGATTGGCTATGGAATGATCCAGACGGTTCTGGTAGGCTCCCAGCTTGGCACGAATGGCGCTTACCTTGTCGATTGCGGCATCCAGTGAAGATATCCCCTTTTGTGCACCTTCCTCCGTACGTAAATTAAGGTTCTCTATGCCAAGGGTTTTCGGATTTACCGCGGGAATTCTTACTTCCATCGTCTGGCCTTCGTTCGCGCCGATCTGCAGCTCCATCGGCCCTGCATCCAGAACTGTAAGATTAACAGTCTCCGCCGCACCTAAAACGGGTGGGTCTGCCGGATCAACGGTTGTCGAATTTATTATCCGGGCATCCGTGAAGTCTGTTCCGGACGTTCCCGGCAAGACTTCTACGAGCATCTCAAAATTATTACTGTCTGTTATCCTTACATATTTTCCGTCGCATTGAGTGGTTGCCGTTGCATTAAAGCCCGAACCAATCTCGACCTGCGCATCAACACCCTTTGCCTCAGCTGTTAAAGCAAGCCCCAACACACCGCACAAGGCCGGATTATCACAGATAACGGAAATTTTAGCATTATCTCCGTACTCCTTAGAAACAAAAACCAAGGAGGTTCCGTCCACCAGTGGACCGGGTGTATAGCCGGCCGTGTCATAGGCTTCCGGATCGGCAGCTGAACCGCTGTCCGGAAATATTCCGATATTCAAGGTATCACCGGCTTCGCGAAGCTTTTCATACACTTCCTCAATTGTATCGCCCTGGTTAATCTCTATCTCCATTCCGTTAATATTGATAATACCCGCCTGGGCAGACGTTATTTCGACATCTGCATCCGGAATAGCCGCACCTACTAAAACTGCCTGTCTTGGGTCCCTTACTACATTGATCTGGTAATCTTTAGCCGGAACCCCGTCGGACAAAGAAATTAACTGGACGGAGGCATGATCGGAATAGGTCTGACAGTCTATATTACCGTTTAACAGCACCTTGGTATTAAACTCCGTAGTATCGGATATTCTTTGGACTTCCGCATTCAATTCATCGATTTCCGCCTGTATGGATACCCTGTCTTCCGGGGTATTTGTGCCGTTTGCCGCCTGAACGGACAGCTCTCTCATTCTTTGAAGCATAGATTCCACTTCGCTTAACGCACCTTCCGCCGTCTGTATAACGGATATTCCGTCCGCAGCGTTTTGTGACGCACGGTCCAATGCGGCAATCTGCGTCTTCATCTTCTGGGATATTGCCATTCCGGCCGCATCATCGGCCGCTCTGTTTATCCGGTATCCGGAGGATAATTTCTCAAGGCTTTTATCAAGTGCCAGATTCGTCTTTTTTAATTGGTTATTTGCATTCAATGCTGAAATATTATGGTTTATTCTCATAGTGGCTCCTATCTTCCTGTTTAGCAGGAAATACTCAGTTTAATTCTGCGTGTGCCTTAATTCTATTGCCCGTACCTGTAACACAATGGACTTTGCCAGATAATACAGCCGGTCCGTCGAAACCTCCGTTTCCTTTACCGTATCCCCCGTCTCTTCCGCCCTGACCTGATTCGCGGGCCTTAGCCGGTAGGCATCGGCCCCCCTGCTTTCTATTCCGTAGCTGAACTGCTTTACCGTAAGGCCGCCCTGCGTGACCGCTTCATTTAAATTCTCCCGCTCTTCCCGGAGGGCATCCAGTCCGGGCCGGTTATCACAAGTTATGAGACCGTTTACCGCCTGCTCCTTCACGGTGAATACGGCGGATATTCTTCCTAACAGGTCCGAATTAACACTGATATCAACTTTACCGGCTTCCCCGGTATTTCTTATGACGGTTACATTTACATTGGTAATACTGTCTCCGACCGCCAGGGGGATCTCATAGCTCTCTCTTGTGGCCAGCTTCCGGAGGAAAGACATACCGTTGCTGATCCGCTGCAATGCGGCAATATCCTGTGAGGTTATCGTCTCACTGTCGTAAAACCTGTCCAGCCGGCTGCCAATGTGCTTATCGACCTCATCGAATTGTTTAATCATGCTGTCCCGGTCGTTAAGCGAACGGAGAAACCCTTCCGATATTTGCGAAATATCCGCAGGCATTTGCTCTTCCTCATTCTCCGGCGAACCCGCTGTACTGCTTTTCTCCTTTTTCAGAAGGTTCTTCCATTGCCGGTATACCGTCTGGTCCATGCTCAATATATCGTTAGCCGCCTGGATATTATGAAGGTTCCCCGGTAAGTCAAACTCTTTCAGGAATCTTAATGCTCTTTCGGATTGTTCCACCGTATCTCGGTAGTTTTTTGCCTTGTCCGCCCAGTAATCCTGCTCGGCTTCCTCATTATCCGGCGCATCCTTAAGGCTGTCCTCCAGCTTCTCCGCGGACATATTCAGGATATCCGCCGTATCGCCCAGTGCGTGCAGCCTGGCGGGAGTTAATTCCTCCCTGACATTCTGCAGTAAACGGTTCATATAATTCAAATGTTCTTCCGCTCCGGCAGTGAACTCAGTGCTACTTCTCTCTTCTGAGCCTGTTTCAAAGGCTGCGGCCAGCTGTTCTGTAATCCGTTCATCCGTATAACGGTATTCCTCCAGGGTTCCGAAGGCATCGTCCACATCTGCGCGAATCCCGCTGCCGTTCCTTGTTCTGACGGCAGTTAAAAGATTATGAAGCGTTACCTCCCGGTTGGCTTTTACTACCGCGCCTAAAGCGGCACCGTCCGTCTTCTCAATTGTATTTAACAGCCTGTAGATTCCTATATATGATTTTTTCTCCTTTTCTGAAATGCCTTTTTCTTTTTCCAGTTTCCAGAGGTATTTGCTGTACTTTTCCCCGTCCGAAACACCCAGTTCATTCTTGATCTCATCAATGTGCCGGCTTAGTTCTTCAATCGGTATATCTATCGGATTTATTCCATCTTTTATTAACTCAACCGCGACGGCAGGATGCAGGTTTTTCATCAGATAGTTCACCTGCGCATCATAGGCTTTTACCTGCCGGATATTTTCTTCTGTAATCTCCATCTGATTATAGCCCAATATCCTCACAGCCTTTTGATTCGCCCGCGTCGTCTCCAGTTTCATGTCGTCCAGGATGGCATCCACATTACGGAAAGCCTTTGCTATGGAATCTCCCATATCCTTTCTCGGAGCGGTCATTAAGGTCTCATAGGATTCCTTCGCTTTCTCAAGCACCTGCCTGCATTCCCTGCCTGCCGACAGCAGGCTGCTTACCGTTTCAAGCTTCCGGTTCCCTAACGTATTGCCAAGTATATAGCTTGGCATTCCCTTTAGCTCCTGAATGCCTTCCATACTCTTTCTTAAGATATCTATGTTCTGACCGGTATCCGCAGCTTCGCTTTCCTTTAAAAGGTTCCTGTAATACTGATCCTCTATCTCCTTCAGCCCTTCCACAATTTTGCCAAGGCTGTCCGTATCGGGACGGATTCCATTTTTCATAAGCCGCCGTCCGGCTTCAAATGTCAGCTTAAGCCGTATCTCCTCCAGCTGTCTCCTGACGGTGACCGTGCGGATATCAACATCTTCGTGTCTCCGGTTATCGGTCAAGCTGTTTTTATTCGAATCTTCCCCCTGTTCCTCCCTATTCGCGGCATCCTTCTGCTCGACCGCATTCTGTGCATCCTTTAACACGGCGCAGTTGATTTGATCCGCAGAACCCTCCTGGCCCTGCCGGGTACGGATTACATGCTTAACGGCTTCTTCACTGATACTGTGAAATGCGGCTATGGACTGTTCTATCCTGTAATCGGCCGAGGTACCCAGGGAAGCGGATTCGGGAGCCATACCGTTTGAAAGTGCTTCAACCACTTTATCAAGAACTCCGTTTTCATCAAGTCCGGCACTGATCGAATTCAGGTCACGAAGCGCCCATAAGGTATCCCCGGTCAAAGGCAGGTCGTGATTTAAAAGCCATTTTGCCGATTCCAAATTCTCTTCGTTAACCTCCATGCCCGAACCGGCAATGACATCCTTTACCTGTCCCAACAGCTTATTCCACACCTCCTCCGATATTTCCTTCCGTTCGGAATAGCTTCCGCTGTATCCGGCCTTGTAAATATTTTCGACGGTAGGTTCCTGTCTGTTCTTAATCAGATATGTAGCAGCCTTATCGGATATCGGCGAAGCCGCCGCTGCCATTTTCATTGCATTTTGTACTCTTTCGATATTCTCTTCCGTCACCGGCAAGTCGGCATCGATTAATTTGTCTACGACTTCCTTCGCACCTTTATTATAGTAAGCCATTCTTTTAACGGCTTCATCCCTGTCCTCAAGTTTTTCCTTTTGCCGTTCAAAATGGTATTCCTTTTGAATTCTTTGACCTTTTATACGGGTCAGTACCCGTTCCAGCCTCTCCAGGTTATACTCCTCAAGAGAAATTCCTTCCTTTGAAATCTCCTCGCAGTCTTCCTCAGTCATTCGGTCTCCCGTACTTTTCCACCGTTCCTCCTCATCGGCTGACTGCGCTTCCTCTTTCTTAAATATGTTTTCAGACACCTTAAGAAGCTGCTCCTGATAAGTTACCGGCTCCGTCTCCCGAAAGCCGGGTTGAAAGCCGTAAGGCCGGTCTGCCGTTCCCGTTTTCTGAAGTTCCTTCTGCACGGTTTCCGAAGGTTTCTCCGCAGTGTTCTTTTGTCCGTTCTCGTGTATTCCGATTACGTTCATAGATTTCCTCTCTTCTTTCAGAGCAGTTAATTCTGCTTTACTGATGCATCTAGAACTTATTTCGGCAGATATGGTCAAAATCTTTAACGCAAATAAAACAGCATGCGCATCTGCACGGAGTGCCTTTTTATTTCATAGAATGATCTTTCTTAATCACATTACCATAAGGTTTCTCCTATGAAATAAAATAAGACCAACCGAGTATGCACCCCGAATTCCAGGTACAATATCAGTTCGTCTTATTTTATAAATACAATAGCTTCTGCCCTCACGTTCCCCAAACGCTTACATCCTCTAGTACAATACTTTCTTGTATCGACTTATTTCATGATAACATTTATTGTGATATCTGTCAATATAATGTCCGGATAATCTTTTATTTTTGCTGTTTTATACAATAAAAAAGGATACAAGTACAACTTTTATGCTTATAGTTGAAAATATTTACTAATTAGCTTTATCAAAGCTTCCTCATCCTCTGCTCCCATCGTTTCCCTGGCTGAATGCATCCCCAGGATCGGAACACCGATGTCCGCAGTTTTTACGGGCAGCCAGGAAGAAATGATCGGTCCAAGTGTTCTCCCTCCCGGCATATCGGACCGGTTTACGAACTTCTGGTATTTCACTCCGGATAATTCACAGATTTGCTGAAGGACGGCGACAGCTTCCGTATCAAAGGTATATCTCTGATTGCTGTCTATCTTTAATACCACCCCGGCATTCGGCATCGCCTGGTTATTCGGATCATATTTCTCCGGCCTGTTCGGGTGCAGGGCATGGGCAACATCAACAGATAGCAGCATGCTGTCTGCGACCGTCCGGTTGATTTCCTCCATCGGGTTTACTCCAAGACCCGCGTAGAGCTTCTCCAAAAGCATATTCAGTATGGCAGAATCCGCACCCTGCTTGCTCTTACTTCCTATCTCCTCATTATCGTACAGTGCAATCAGGTTAATTCCGGTACAGCGCTTCCCTTCCACGATACCTTTTATCAGCGCCAGGACGGAGGTCAGGTTATCAAGCCTGGGAGCTGTTATGAAGTCGTCGTTCAATCCGACCAGGCAGCCTTCCTCGGCATTATAAAGAGATAAATCATAATCCAGGATGTCCTCCGGTTTTACCTTTAAATAATCGGCCAGACATCCTATCAGGTAATTCCTCCCGTTGTTTCGGCTCCTTGCACCGTACTCTTCCTTCACAGCCAGGATCGGCAGCATGTCTGTCTGCCGGTTCAATTCCAAGCCTTTATTAACCTCGCGGTTGATATGAATCGCCATATTGGGGATGGTAAGGATAGGTTTCCCGATATCCAGAATCCTCATTTCCGGATGAAACGGCTCTTTGCTTTTAAGCGCCACCCTGCCTGCCAATGATAATGGTCTGTCCAGCCAGGTGTTCAGGATGGGACCTCCATAGACTTCCGTGTCCAGTTTTATATAATTTCCGGTAATCATTTCCGCATTCGGCTTAATACGAAAGCCAGGATGATCCGTATGTGCAGCAGCCGCACGGAAGTTCTGCCCCTCCTTGAACATGCTTCCTACGGTAAAGGCAAACAGCGATGTGGCATAAGGTATAACATAGTAAGAACCCCCCTTTGCCAGGTTCCATTTATCTTTCATATCAAGCTCCGTAAAGCCTGCCGTTTTCAATCTCCTGCTTCCCTCCATTACCGCCTGGTAGGGAGACGATGCAATTTTTATGTATTCCAGCAATTCATTTACCGTATCCTGTCTCATATCCGCTCCAATCTTTTATTAATAACCGTATAAAATAATCTATGTATATAATTATATTTTTAATTCCTTAAAAATCAAGCTAATATATATGAAATTCAGGAACCGCTTGACTACCTGACTCCCTTGCTATATGCTGATATAAGCTTGCTAATATTAACTCCAAGACATCCGCGAAGGAGGCGGTTTTATGGATCCGCTATTATTTAAACAGGCATGTAATAAGGTAACCGACAGCATCCGTATGGAATCGGGGATTGGTACGTTACGTGAAAAAACCGTTCATG
>JAEWSD010000260.1 GCA_023398615.1 Bacillota bacterium | reverse complement strand
CTGGGGGAAGAGAACCGCAGGAAGGTACTTGATAATTATTTCGGAAAGGATGGGAATCAGTACCGGTTTATGAGGGGGAGCATTGACAGCTGCGACTTTTCTTTAGGTCACTATACCGCCATGTCGGATCCGGAGGATACCGGGATGGAATCATTTTCTCTCAAACGCGATGATCAATATGTCATCCCGCTTATGAAAGCGGCCCAGGAAACGGCCGGGGAACCGCTCGATCTGATGCTGTCCCCGTGGTCGCCTCCGGCTTTCATAAAAACCAACGGAGAGAGAAACCACGGAGGCAAACTGAAACCGGAATACAGGGCCTTTTGGGCCGAATATATTTGTAGGTACATTAAGGAGTATGGGAACCGCGGCCTGCAGGTAAGGCGGATTACCGTCCAGAATGAACCGCAGGCGACTCAGACATGGGATTCCTGCATATACAGCGGGGAAGAAGAGAAAGAATTCCTTCGCGACTATCTGCATCCTGCCCTGGTGAAAAACGGGCTGTCCCATATAAAGGTGAATATCTGGGATCACAATAAGGAGCTTATGCTGGAACGGGCTAAGGCTGTCATTGATGATGTGACGGATGGTATGATTGACGGAATTGCCTTCCACTGGTATACCGGGGATCATTTTGACGCGATCCGTCTGACAGGGGAAGCCTTCCCCGGCAAAGAGCTGATATTCAGCGAAGGCTGTGTGGAATACAGCCGTTTTGATGCCGACCAGCTGCATAATGCCCAGATGTATGCCCATGACATAATTGGTGACCTGAATGCAGGAATGACCGCATTCATTGACTGGAATATCCTTTTGGATGAGAAAGGCGGACCAAACCATGTAGGCAATTACTGCGACGCTCCGATCATGGTGAACACGCAGACCGGTGAATATGAAGAAAAATTATCCTTCCACTACATCGGGCATTTCAGCAGGTACATTAAGAAGGATGCGAAACGGATCGCTTTAACGAAATATACGGATAAACTGGAAGCTACGGCATTTAAGAATCCTGACGGCTCCCTCGTCCTTGTTATGTTAAACCGGACAGGGACGGATATATCGGTTGCCTTGCGCTATAATGGTGAGATAGCTTCTCTGAATGTTTTGCAGAATACGATTGTTACCGCCCTCATTTAAATAAGCTGTAAAAGATTTAGCAGAAAATATCAAAAAAATTCCTCCTCAATCCTGTATAGTAGGGATATCATAAATATCAGGAGGAAACCAATATGAACATTTCGGCTTATCATACCTTGCTTGAAGGAAGTAACTATGAGGTAGGACATATAATGGGAAGCATAATTCAGGAGATTCCGGGTGCTGCTGCATCCGTACAAGCTGCTGAATGCTGTGTCGGCAAGGGCAAGGAGAAAGAGATGTACCGGCTATTCGATGAATTCTGTCCCGGGATTAATGAGGAGATTGCGGGTTTTGCAGAGGAACTGAATATCCCGCCCGCTCAAATACTGTACTATACAGAGACATTCCTGCGCCCGGGCTGCAGCCAGATGGTCCTGCTGCCGTCCAAAACCTTAATCGGACACACGATACTTGCGCGTAACTACGACTTTAAGGATGGAATTGAGGAAATGATGATCTCCACAACCAGGATTAAGGGAAGATATGCACATGTTGCTTCTTCGGCATGGATATTCGGGCGTGGTGACGGGCTGAATGAACATGGGCTAGGAGTGAGCCAGTCAGGTGTAGGAATACCGGTTACAAGTAACATGCCGAATACATCGAGATCGGCAATTACCGGAATCCAGTTCTGGGCAGTGATACGTTCTGTCCTTGAGAATTGCAGGAATGTCGAAGAAGCGATACAATGGACAAGAGAGATGCCAATCGGCTTTAATATCAATATGCTGGTTGCGGATAAAAGCGGAGAGGCTGCCTTGATTGAGACCTTTAACGGTGTAAAGGCTGTGAAAAAGATTGACGGATTATCCGGAGAGCAGTATTTGTGTGCCACAAACCATGCACATTTGCCGGAATTAATGCCATATGCACCGTTGAACTTAAAGAATTCGGTGAAACGTTATAACATCATGATGAATGAATTGAACGGCATGGAATCTGTTACGACGGAGGATGTAAGGAAGCTGTTGTCCGTAAAGTATCCGGAGGGCTTAAACTGTGGCTACTATGATTCCTTCTTCGGTACGATAAGAAGCCAGATCATAGATGTTGATGCAGGTACGATGGAAATCAGATGGGGTTCTCCTGATGTGAATGCATGGCATACCTTCAGAATAGAAGACAGAGTACTGCAGGACGCGCTGCCTGTCTGCCTGCAAAAGGAGGAAATGCCCGAAGATTTCTTTGCCATGATATAAGAGGAGTACGGATGGATTATCTAAAAGCACTGGAAAACGCAATCATTTTTATTGAAAATAATCTTGAAAATGAGATAACAGCGGCGGAGGCAGCAAATGCCGCCGCTTATTCCTACTATCATTTCCACCGGATTTTTGAAGCTGTTCTTGGTGAGACGATAGGGAATTATATTCGTTCCAGGCGGCTTACCAAAGCTGCCAAGGAGCTGATATATAGTGACAGGCGGATCATCGATATTGCGCTGTCGCTTCGGTTTGAATCTCAGGAAGCCTTTAGCAGGGCATTTAAGAAATATTACCACGTTACTCCGAATGCCTATCGTAAAAACCGGATTGATATGCTGCTTGGGAGCAGACAGCAGCTGCTGCCTGATCTGCAGCATATCATTCATAATATTAAAAATCAGCCGGAGATCATGGAGGTAAATGGCATGAAACTGATAGGATTCCGCTTCCCGGTTTCCATTGCCGATAATTCATGCGAGATTTATTGGAGAAAGCTTACCGAAAGGTTGGTTGAAATAAAACATCCGGTGCCGGGGTCTTTCCGATACGGCATGTTTGAATTCGACCATAAGAATAGCTGCTCCTTCCTGAATGAAGATTTCGTTACGAATGAATTTATCGGCATCCGGGTCAGCAGCTTTGATTTTGTACCGGAAGATATGGCTGTAAAGAATTTTCCGGGCGGAAAGTATGCGAAATTTACCCATTGCGGTACAGCGAAAACAATCATAAAGACCTACCGGTATATCTGGGGTACCTGGATTCCGTATTGTGGTTATGAGCTTGATGACAGGGATGATTTTGAGTGTTATACGGAACAATTCCTGGGCGAGAATAACGAGAGCTCCGGGATTGATATCTATATTCCGATCAAGTAAAATCTTTAGATATTCTTTAGATAGTCTTAATAGAAATTGAATTCCTTTTTCTTCCTCACATGATATAATATTTCCTGTGATATTTCATAAGATAATTACGGCACTCCTGATTGTGCCTTGTAACCTTTCCATTTTTCGGCCTACCTCCAAATTTGCCGAACTCGACACAGCCGGGAGTTTCGTAATTATCTGACAGGAGTCGAGTGTTCCTTTGACATTTTATTCTATTGTTGAGAAGGGGGAGTATAATGTTTCGAAACAGGGAAGGAAAAATCAGATCAGGGTGGAAAATAGTTTTTGCCGTAACCGCATTGTATCTGGCTTTATTAAGTATTGCAGCACTATATAATATGGCAAGCGGAGCTGTAATGCAAAGGAATATTCCGGCGGAAAGAGCAGAGGAGATCATTAAGATTTTAGAGCTGCTTTCTTCATATCTGCAGGATATCGTCATGATAGTAATTGCGGTGGTTGCCTGGAAAAGGCTAATGCATATGCCGCTAAGTAAAATGGGACTGGTTTCCGTTAAAGTACATTCCGGTAAATTGCTTACGGGATTGATCCTCGGAGCGGCATCCATGAGCATCGTATTTATTCTTTATATACTGACAGGCAGTGCAGAGACAATATTCCGGATGCCATATTTTTCTGTTGAGCTTGCACTTGGCCTCCTTTTCTATCTGCTGCTGCACATTCTGGTCGGAGCGGCAGAAGAAATATTTGTAAGAGGCTTTCTTATGTCTGTACTGAGAGAATCTAACAGTACGGCGGTGTCGGCCGTAATTTCAGCTGTAATATTTGCACTTCTTCACTCCGGTAATTCAGGAATAGGTATGCTGCCATATATTAATATTACTCTGGCTGGAATTCTGTTCTCCTATATGTATATCAAATCAGGTAATCTATGGATGAGTATAGGTTATCATATCACATGGAATTACTTTCAAGGCAATATATTTGGGTTCCTGGTCAGCGGGCAGTATACAAGGGGAATCATAACGACCAAAATCCGGGGGAATGATATCTTAAACGGCGGAGCCTTCGGGCCGGAAGGCGGTTTGATAGTAACGGCGGTATTTTTAGCCGGATTCCTTTTCGTGAGATTCCTTTTTCCTGTCAATAAGCAGATTATAAACGAGCCCGGCAAGTACCAGTAAGCCGCCGGCAAGCTTACTAAGCGGCAGTTCCTTAAGGATCATATAATCAAGGAGTATGCCTGCGAACAGCTGGCCGATAAACAGGAACAGGGTGGAATAAAAGGAAGAGATACGCGGTGTGACATAGTTGCTCAGGCAGACTACGGCGACCCCGACAGCGCCGCCGAAATATGCCCATATGGGCAGCATTTTTGCACCGGGAACAGATAAGGTAAAGCTCTTACGCAGAAACAGCAGAATCAGTACGGAAAAGCCAAGCCCTACAATATAATTAATGAAGGTTCCCTGCAAAGTACCGATTCTCATTGCCAGCCTGGAATTAACGGTTCTTCCGATTACGACGGCGACACCTGCCAGAACTGACAGGGATAAATATAATAAAAACATTGTAATCCTCCATTCTGCTGCAAACCCGCGAATTTGGGCGGCAGCATAAATCAAATCATCACTATAATCCCTATTATGATGAGGAATAATCCGATTAGTTTCTTCCGGTCAAATCTTATAACCTTCATCTCAAGCAAGCCAAAATGATCGATAACAATTGATATGACGGACTGCCCGAATAATCCCAAAGCAAGCGTCAGGGAGACACCGAGCTCCATGTAGCTGATATTGGTGAAAAGCACGGAAAATACTCCGACGGCACCGGCGCTGTACAGGTATACCGGCACCGTTCTGTCCGCTTTGAATCTGGTTTTGCCGACTAAAAGCACCGGGATCAGTACTATAAGCCCGGTAATGTGGATTAGGATAGCGGCGGTATAATTCCCGAAAGCATCCGATAAGGTACCGTTAAACAGAACCATAACGGAAATTATTGCACCGATAACGATTGAAAGAAAACAATTCATAACAAGCCCCCTCTTTAAATGACAGGCAGTATTTTCAGGCTATCTGTTAAGCTGCTGCTTACATTATTATTACCAATATCTTAGCATATATCTGTTGAATCCTGTTATGACATATGTCATACTTATACATATTTCTTATACTAAATTATTTGGGGGCAGGAACAATGATTAAATCGGGCAGCAGAGAAGAACTGGAGCACTATATTGAAAAGTATGAGCTGCACAGCATCCTTTCAGAAGACATGAGAAAATTTATGGAGCTTTTTACTTATCGAAGGAATGAACATATCATCAGGGCGGGAGAACAAATTGAATACCTTTACTTTCTGGTAAAGGGAAAGGCTAAGGTATATGCCACGCTCAGCAACGGCAAATCACTGCTGCTTTGCTTTTACAAGGGCTTCAGGGTTCTGGGGGAACTTGAAATCCTTGATTCAGGGAGGTCTGTCAATAACGTCCAGGTAATTGAGGATAGCTGCTGCATTGCCATAGCCGCAGAGCATGTTGGAAAATATCTGTTACAGGATGTAAGATTCTTAAGATTTATTTGTGATTCGTTAGGCGATAAACTGTATCAATGCTCCAGGAACAGTTCCATCAACCTGCTCTATTCGCTGGAAAGCAGGCTGGCAAGTTACATAGTTACAACTGTAGAAAAGAAAGGCAGTAACGGGCATACTGTGATGATATTTGATGAAAATCTTACCGAAACAGCCGAACTGCTGGGTACCAGCTACCGGCATTTGCTTAGGACTTTAAAGCTTCTGTGTTCAGAGAGATTATTAAGGAAAGCAGGGAAGCGCTATGAAGTGACGGATATATCCGAACTGATGAGAATATCCGCAGAATTGTACTAGTACTTTGTAACCCTTAAAAACACCGGGGAGGATTATAACAATCCTTCCCGGTGCCGTCTGTTTCTACAAACTGATATCAAGATGCTGAATGGTTCCTGCTGTTCCGTCTTCTCTGAGGAATACTCCTGTCCGGCTGATCTGCCCCAGCGTCCGGTTGCCGGTATCCTTCAGGGAATAGGTGGAATCAACGGAGCCTAAATAGATGGCGCCGATTCCCTTCTGACCGATTGCAAAGAGCTGATCCTTTCCGTTCTCATCCTTTGTCCAGATACGAAGCTTGTCATAAATGGGATCATTTTCGTCAATCCAGTTGTTTCCGTCGGAATCAAATTGTGCCAATTCAATGAAACCGTTGCCCGTGCCCGGACCAAACAGTTCACTGCCGTTATTAATGATACCGTCGTTATTCCTGTCATAAGCAAGGAAACCGCTGCCGGTATCAGCAAATGAAATACTGTCATTCTTACCGTCGTTATCTAAATCAAAAGAGAATTTACTCTGTGTCAGACCGGCGGAGGATTTGCCGAAATTGATGACAAGCGGGTCAGTCATCGCATCTCCGGCCTTCAATGAGGTGAAATTCATGGATTCGAAGGAGCGGCTCATGTAAAGATTTATATTAAATTTTATTTCTCTGCCGTCTGAGGTTTTCACGATTCCACCGGATTGAAAGCTCAAAGATTCGGATTCCGAATAGTATTCCCTTTTCTGGTAATCGATTCCCCAACCCTGTACGGCGGGCGGCGCACTGTCTGTAAGAGAATATGTCGTCGAGGCCAATGGCTGAAGCTGCTTTGGAACCTGAAATCTTAATTTCTTCCCGGTTATTCTTTCCATAATCATATTCAGTAACCTTATCTTTAATTCGTCGGCCTTTGTTATCAGCGACGTCCCGTCCTGTACGGTAACGGTCATGGGGCCGGCGGTATCGGCTGCTTTGAATTTCTCGGATATGGTATGGCTGCTTTGCTTGCCGGAATGATTACTGTCCGTTGGAATTTCTCCCCATGCACGCAAGTCTTCGGTGATTTGAAATACCGTTTTTTTCCTTGAAACAGAATTCATATTAATAGATGCACTTTCAATTTTCAATCAGTTCCCTCCTTTTTCATGAGCAAACATAATATGGCATTTAATATATCGGAAGAAACTGAAAGATTATATAGATATATAGAGTAATAGGACTAAACAGAATAATTTGCTTCAGGAAGAAGGGCGATTTTCCATTTTGGTTCTGACCGAATTCCTGAGATTATACCGTTCAATCGGTTCAGGCCCTCTTAGCACATACCGTTCAATGTGCAGGATTCCCTTATGGTCGGCCCGTACCCGCCAGTCCACCATCATGATCTTCCCGTCCGTAATCTCAATTCCGGTGATCCCCTTCGTATGGATGCAGCAGCCTGAATTGAAGTAGGGGAGTTCCCCTTTCTTAGGAAATCTCGGTCTGTGTGTATGGCCGCAGATAAGCATCATTTTATGCCGGCGGATCCATTCCTTATAGGCTTTTTCCACCTTGTGCCTTGTAAATTGATTCCTGGCTGGGCTGGCAGGGTTATGAAAGCCGACCACATGCAGGTAACGCCAGAAATACCTTAATGTCAGCATCGATATATACCACAGCTGGTCGTTCATCAGGTCGCCCTGATGGCCGTGGACGATAAATATTTCCTGGTCATTTTCTTTATATTTTAGTACCAATGCTTCGATCGGGACGATTCCGTAAAAAAGATCTTTTTTAACACGGCTGAATTCATCATGATACTGGTAGTAGAATCTTTTTACAAAGCATTTATTCTTCAGATAGATATTATGGTTGCCATAAAGCAGGATCAGCCGGTTGTCGTCAAAGAATTTTTTGATCATAAAAAATATATCGTTATGCGCCAGGCGGATTAATTTAAAATCCGGGTATTCCCAAAGCTCATCTCCGTCACCGACTTCCACGTAGGTATATCCGTTATTATAGTAGTAATCAAGCGCATGCAGCAATACATTCTGATTCCGCGCGAATTCGTCGGAAATGCTGTCATCCCCTCTGTGAGAGTCACTGAAAAAAATATATTTGGATTTCTTGTCAAAGAATTCCGTCTTTGCGTGCTTATAAGCAAATGTAAGCCTTTCATCCGTAAACATAATTGCTCCCAACCGCCGTAATGCCGTAATTGCATGTTTTGCAGACCTGTTAATAAAATGTGTTAATATTATGCGGATAGTTATTGAGGTTATTCATACAATATATTCCATACCATGTAGTGATTGACAAGTAATATGTAAAAATATAGAATGTAAATGACAATTCTATAAATACCTGTGTTATTTTTGCAGATACTATATAATATTTGAAAGCTTGGAGGAAGCTTTGGAAGAGAGAGGTTGTTATGGCAAAATTATCTTTCAGGTATTCTACAATGAACGCAGGGAAGTCTTTGGAATTGATACGAACCTACCATAATTACATGGAACTTAAGAAAAAGCCTGCGGCGCTTATGCCGGGTATCTTTGGCAGCCGCATCCGGTCAAGGGTCGGGATCGGGATTGATGCCCTCCCATTTGACGGGGAATACAGCTTTATTCAGGACAGCCTGGGTATCCTAAAGGATGCCGACTGCATACTGATCGACGAAGCGCAATGCCTGACAAAGGCTCAGGTGGTTGAACTGCACAGGATTGCAATCTTTCAGGATATTCCTGTAATATGCTATGGGCTCAGGACGAATTTTAAAGGGGAACCGTTTGAAGGTTCCGTTATGCTGAGCGCCCTGGCCGATGAATTGCAGGAGCTTCCGACATTATGCCATTGCGGGAAAAAGGCAAGAATGGTGCTGCGGACGGTAAATGGCCGGGTAGTAACGGAAGGAGATCTCATTGTGGTAAAAGGAACAAACGAGCGGGTAGAATACCATAGCGTGTGCGGAAAGCATTTCTATCTGAGGCGGCCTTATAAAGCGGAGAATAGGCCGGCAGGTTGATTCATCAGAAAGTATAGGTAATGTAATAAAGGGGGATTGCAGATGCAATTTAATATTTGTTCCTTATATATCTGCGTGAAAGATATGGACCGGGCGATTCATTTTTATGAAAAGTTACTGGAACAGGAGGTTATGGAACGGGATGAGATATACAGTGTTTTTGACATCAGTGGTTTCCGGTTCGGCCTGTTTGCCTTTGAAAAAATGAATGAGAAGCATGTTTATGGCAATAACTGCCTCCCAAGCCTGGCAGTTGATGATATTGTTCGGATTCAGGAGAAGCTGTCCGGATTAAACTGTCCAATTGTATTTCCTTTAACGAAAATAAGAAGTAACTGGGTAATGGAGTTTGCGGACTGTGAAGGTAATCACATTGAGGTGACGGCGCCTGCCGATTAATATGAAAGAATAAAAAAGACAGGAGTATATTATGCTTAAGATTACGAGTTTAAGACATGCGGCAATCATTGCCAGAGATGTAGAAAGGATGAAAGATTTCTATACGAATGTACTGGGGTTTGAATGTGTGGAGGAAGTGACAATCGGTACGGAGGATTTTCAAAGAGGTATCGGTGTACCGGGTTCCTCAGCAAAAGGTATCGTACTGAATCTGCCCGGCACGAAGGTGCAGATTGAAATCTATCAGATCACACCGCAAAGAGCATATCTGGAGGATATCTCCCATACGAATATGCCCGGGCTGCGTCACCTTGCATTTGAAGTGGAAGATCTTGAGAAGGCTTATAAGGAATTGTCGGACAAAGGGGTAGAATTTGTGGAGGAGCCGATCTTTGTGACGGAACCGCCGGAGGTTGCAGGACTGGGATTTACATATTTTAAGGACATCGAGGGAAATCTGATCGAATTAAACCAGTATAATAGCAATTAAGAGCTTCGTAAATAGCAATTGGAAATTAAGAATATTTGAAAGGAAGGATCATAATGAGTAAACCGAAATTTGCATTCATGTTAATGGGACCGAAATACGATAAGGAAAGGCATACCGCCTGTTTTGAAATGGATAATAAGGATACCTATATCATATCCGTCAATAATTTTGAGGAAGCATGCGAAAGAGCAAAGCAAATGGTAGAGGAAGGATTTGGAGCGTTAGAGCTTTGCGGAGCTTTCGGTGAGGAAAAGACAAGGAAGCTTATTGAGGTCACGAAAGGGAAAATGGCAATTGGATATGTAACTCATTTTCCGAGTGAGGATGAGAAATTTAAAAAATTCTTTGGTTGAACAAGGGATATTATAATGAATCTGAACCATCTTATGATAATGCCAAGATGGTTCAGATTTTTTCTTACATTATACTTCTGCTTTCCGTGTGAAACAGGGGGCAGCTATCACTGCCGCAGGCAGTATCGCCAAACTTGCAAGGATCATATCCGCAAATAGCAGGGAGGACAGCAAGCCCATATATAGTAAATAGATGACCGGTGTATAAAGCATTAAGATAGCCGGCTCGGCAATCAATAGAGCACACAGGCGGAAGCAATTGCTCTTTGCATTTCCGTTATTAAAGTATTGATAGATGGAATATAGCAAAAGTATGCATAGCGGGATGGTAAACAGGTATGCCAGGCTGTTCAGCAGATACATGCAGATCCAGTTCAGGATATCAAAAAGCAGAATACCGCATACGGCCGGAGCTTGTTTACTTCCTGCTCTTTTGGCTGCCGCATAAATAAGCAGGAGCACTTCGATTGTTACAGCAAAGCAAAGACTATAAAAGATATTGTTTATAATCCCGACGGATTCAAACCAGCCGATACGGCTGCTTATTATGTCACAAATAAAGGCAGCCGATATCCCCAAGATCGCAGCCGTTGCTATTGAGGCGAGCATTATCGCCAGGGTGATGATAAAGTCCTTTATTTTTACCGCTTTTTTGAAAATTAAAATCCCGATCCATATCAGGGCAATGATACCGATGAAACAGGAGAAGATTAACATACCATGATTTGATATGATCACGGTATTTCCTTTCATGAAGGGGAAGTAGACCGCATCCTCATCACTCTTTAGCGTGTCCAGGGGAGCAGTACTGAAATATTCGGTCAGGTCTGCCGCTGTCTTAAGGTACATATAGGCGCTGTCCCTGTCCAGGTTCTCATAACTGTCCGTCATTTGGTGATAATTCTCCGGCCCTCCGATTACGGCAAAATTCATTCCGGAATATCCGGCCTCTAAAAATTCGGAGAGATCCGTATCATTCGGCATCATTTTGTAAATAGCGGCAAGGAAGGAAAAGGCCGAGGTCTGATCAACAGCCCGGTTAAGAGCCTTTACGATCCCTTTATCATGAGGAGAGGTTTCAAACATAAGCAGGGTACCCTGATTCCCTCTCGCTTCCAGGTTGACTACCAATTCAATCTTTTCCTTCATATCCGGGAAATCTCTTACAAAAGCATCCGCCCCGAATAGCTCCAGCTCTTCCGCATCGGTAAAAAGAAAATATAAGTCATTTGCCGAAGTTCCTTTGGACTGTATACTGCGCAGTGCTTCCAGCATGCTGGCAACGCTGATCAAATCATCGGCTGCACCGGGGCCGTTTTTGGTACTGTCATAATGGCTTACGAACAGGACTCCCTTATCCGTATCGGGTGCATCGGCCTTGACAAGATAGTTGACTCCGTTTATGTAATCGGTATTGGAACAGTATATGTCGGCGCGGTATTTTTCCTCATAGGAGGCAAATCCAAGACCGGCAAAATAATCCTCATAGTAAGCTTTTTCTTCCGGATGTTCCCTGATATAGGACTGGAAGGATTCGACCTGTTTCTTAATCTGATCCTTCATGTCCACTTGGAATTCCTGTGTCTGGTAATTACAGCCCATTTGTTCGAATTGCTTCACCAGGTAGCCGCGGACCGTTTCTATTTCCTTACTTCCGGTGGCATGCGGCTCTGCCGCCATTTCTCTTACATGATTCATCGTCATGGAGAAATCGACCGGTTTTCCCATGACCTCGCCGACGGTCAGGTATTCTTCCTTAAAGTCTTTGGGAGCTTTCATGGGTGTAATCTGATAGTAACCCAGAGCAGTTCCGATTGCCGCAACGGCTAATCCAAGAAGGAGATAGGTCAATATCCCCGGAAGATATCTGCCGGTTTTCTGCTTGTACATGATATAGTCCCGGCCGAAGGCCTTAGTGAGGAACTTTTCTTCCGCAAGTATCTGCAAATGCAGTGACAGGACGGCTGCCGCGGTAAACAGCAGACATAACGGATTCGGGAAAGCCGTAAGGATTCCCAGATATAATAAATCAAAACCAAGAAATGCGGGATTCCTGCTTATGCGGTAGATTCCCTTTGTTACCATCTGTGTCCGGCCTTCCTCCGGAATACCTGCCCTCCAGTTATCCCGCATGGTGGCCATTGCAAGAATGAATACCGCGGTTCCGAGGACCGCCGCCAACAAGCCGGCATAACGGAAAACAGCCGGATAGGGAACATTTGGGTAGATTAGAATGATGCAGATATCAACTGGAACGATTATAAAATTCATGATTTTAAGGAAAAATTCAATAAACCTTTCTTTTGCGGGCTTATTCCCTTTTCCCAGCTGATCTGTCTGAATTCCCTTTTTATGCTGCAGCAGCTGTTTTGTAAAATAAGCTGTGTAAAACAGCAGCATGGCAGATAATGCAATGATTTGAAATTGGTTCAACAGGCTTCCCCCTCTTTGTAAATGAATATTAGGTAATTGCGAAACTCCTTTTTGTGTCTGCTGATGTTCCTGTGTGTTTCAGCTGCCTCTACAATTTGCTGAAATTATTTGACTTACACATACAATAAGTGCATTTGTATGTGACGTTCAAAT
>JAEWSD010000252.1 GCA_023398615.1 Bacillota bacterium | reverse complement strand
AATCAGGTTGATTTTATTGTGAGTACTATGAAGCTTACAGGAAAGGAACGTATTCTTGATCTTGCATGCGGATTTGGAAGACATGCACTCTCTCTGGCTAGGCGTGGATTTCATGTTACTGGAGTAGATATAACAAAAGAGTTTATCCAAGATGCTATACAAACTGCAAATGCAGAAGGGTTAAATGCACAGTTTATAAATTCAGATATAAGAGACCTTCATATTGAAAACGAGTATGATGTCGTATTAAATCTAGCAGATGGTGCTATAGGATATTTAGAATCGGATGATGAAAACCTGAAAATATTTAGTGTTATTTCAAACGCATTAAAGCCTGGTGGAAAGCATTTTATGGATATCTGCAATGCAGAACATGCAGAGCATTATTTCCCGGCACAATATTGGGATGCGGGTGAAAATGCTTTATCCGTATCTAGATTTGAGTGGGATGCTAAGAAAAGAATCATGTTGTTTGGTGACAATACTATTGTGTATGGTGAAGCGGCAAAGAAGCCTAATATTGAGTATGGAGCACCACAGCGGCTTTATTCCGTTGAAGAGATAGAAAAAATATGGAGGCAAATAGGTATGCAGGTAGTACAGACTTATTCTAATTATTATGGTAAAGATGCATCATATAAGGAATTACAACTAATGGTATACTCTAGAAAATTATAAATTTAATTAAACGATTACAAAGATTTTCCGTAGTCCATTTGGTTTCCTGGGAAATATCTGTATTAATAGCACATTTACGCCACTTTTTGTGACAATAACAGCATGCATGCTGTTGAGAGCAAGCTAAATTAAAGGTATCTTAGATTTAAACAGGAGGGTATTAGATGAGCAATTTATCTAAGATAATCGGTAACAGAATTAGAATAATCAGGAATAATAAAGGATTAAGTATAGAGGAATTAGCAGAAAAAGCAGATGTCAACTCTACCCATTTAGGACGTATTGAAAGAGGCGAAACAACACCTAAATTGGACAGTATAGAAAAGATTGCCAGCGCCTTGGACATTTCTTTTGAAGAACTTTTCAGACACATACAGCCAGCTATAACAAGCAGTGGCGAGGATGACACTGCGATTGCTTTATTATTTAATAAGTTGAATGGTTTAAAGCCGACAGAGCAAAAAGATATTCTGAATCTATTTGAGATATTATTCAGACTGATTAATAAATAACTAAAAATAGAAGTTTACGGTAGTTTTCTGTAGACTTCTTTATTTTTATTCATAGACAGCATAAAAGCAATATTAATGAAAAATATTACTTATATGCGCCTAAAACAATTGACTTATTTGTAAAAATATGCTATTCTATATTCGCGGAGTTACATAACTTTCCAAGTCAATATTCCCCTCATAATTTAAAGTAGCAAAATGAAAGTTATGTAAACCTCTTGTACTTATTATTAATTGAGAAAATTGGTTATAGAATTCATAGTATCAAAGGACGGATTAATGTGGATATAGAACACAGTATAGCGAAAACCAGGCAGGAATTTGAAAAAAGCTTTCAAGAAGCCCAATATTATAATAAACAAACTGCAGATGATAAACATTTAAAATTGTTGTTGGATTTAGTGTCTCCTCTCGAGAATGATACAATTTTAGATTTGGGTACAGGAAATGGTTATATTGCTTTTCCGTTAGCTTTGTATAATCCTCATTGCCTTATAGTCGGTATGGATATAGTTATCCATGCATTAGAAGCAAATACAAATAAGGCTAAAGAATATGGAATTAATAATTTAAAGTTTATATCCTATGATGGGAAGAGTTATCCTTTTAAGGATAATAGTATAGATATCATAGTAACAAGATATGCATTACACCATTTCCCTAATTTAGAAAATAGTTTTCATGAAATGTGCAGAGTACTTAAGAAAGGCGGGAAATTAATAATTTCTGATCCTACTCCAAATAAAAATGATATAAGCGGATTTGTCGACGAATTTATGCAGAAGAAACCAGACGGACATATTAAGTTTTATTCCTTTGCAGAAATGGATGAAATGTTAATTAAAGCAGCATTCAAGTTTGAATTTCAAAAAAATACTACAATAAAATTCCCCAGAAAAAATCCAAAAGAGTATGAACAATTGTTATTAAAGTATGATAAAGATATTTGGGAGGGTTATGAGATAGAAATCGTCAATAATGAAATATGGATAAAAGAAACTGTCCTTAACATCGTGTATCGGAAATGCTGAACTTAATTAGAACTGAGGTATGATGTTGAGAAATCCCATTATTCGTAATTTTTATAATTTCGACACATTTTTTAAATTTCTTATTGACAGATGATTCTATCGATGCTATAGTAGTCACTAAATTAAATGATTGAAAGTTTTCTAGGGTTCCGTTACAAAGCCGTAAGACTGGACCGAGAGAAAACGGCTGAGAAGCTACACGGACGGAAAAAATCCTAGGAGGAAACATATTTCATATGCTTCCTCTTTTTTTTATAATTTTTATAACCGCTAGATTTACTATACAACGGAGTATACAGGTTACAGTTTAGCCTATGGTAACATATACAGGCTCCGGCATGATGGTAAAGCTTGACAAAGGTGTCATAAGAGAAATCTTACGGCGCCTTTTTCATTTTAACCATAAATTCATCAATACAGAAAGGTGGTAATTGTTATGAAGCTTATTTGGAGCAAAACATTAATCCGGGGGGAAAAGTGGTCCGGCAATATCGGACGGGGGAAATACATTCACTTTAAAGCCCTGGGGCCGGACGCGAACGTATCGATGCTGATGTACAACGTGAAAGACATCTCGGAGCGATACAATATGCCGGATACGTTTAAAGCGCAGCATACGGCACATTTGACGAAGGGGAATGTACTGTTGAGTGATAACGGCAGGGTATTGGCCAGTATCGTGGAGGACAGCCTCGGATGGCATGACGGCATATCGGGCTGCACAACACGGAAATTAACGGATGAAAGGTATGGAATGACAAACTACCAGTCGAATAGAAATGAATGGTTAAGAAGCGGGGAAGAGAACTTTGCGGTAGAACTTGTCCGCAACAACATGGCTCTCAGGGATCTGGTGCCCTGTGTTAACCTCTTTTCCAAGGTTTATGTTGAGGAAGACGGAAGTATGCATTATGAGAAGAGCCATTGTAAGGAAGGTTCCGCGGTGACACTTCGCACGGAGATGGATCTGATACTGATCCTGTCCAATACGCCGAATCCCCTGAATCCAAGCGAAACCTATCCGTCCGTTCCGGTTACGGTAGAGGTTTATGATGCGCCGCCGGTGGATTTGACGGATTATTGTGTGAATCACAGTCCCGAGAACTACAGGGCATTTGAAAATACCTGGGATTATTATAACTTAATGGATTAACAGAAATGTCTTTCTTCGTAAGATTTATGGCTTCGTAAAGCGGCACATGCCGGGAAGGTTGAAAGAAAATCTGATTAGAGAAAGGAATGCCACAATGGAGGTAAACATGGAAGGTTTTATATATAAAGAGAGTGATAAAAAGATTGAAGATGCAATTTACGATGAGGCGGTATTGGCAGGTGACGGCTGGATGCATGAGCTTCTTCCGGGACAGACGTTTCGTATCCTGGATCTTGGCGGTAATCAGGCTGTGGATACGACCTTTTACGACATGACTAACCCGGAGGATCACTACGGAGCGGTAACCACGATAGCAATGCAGCAAAATATCTATCTGACGACGGGATCAATCCTGCGGACAGAATCGGGGAAGGCGCTGCTTGAGATAACCGCCGACCTGTGCGGAAGGCATGATACGCTTGGGGGTGCGTGCTCCTCGCAGAGCAATACGGTACGTTATGCAAGGGAGAAGCTGTATATGCATAACTGCCGCGATACCTTTATGCTTCAGCTGGCGAAGTATGGGGACAGCTGCTATACCAAAAGAGACCTGGCGCCGAATATTAATTTCTTTATGAATGTTCCGGTGACAAAGGAGGGAGGGCTGGAATTCGACGACGGTGTATCATCACCGGGCAAATATGTAGAAATGAAAGCCCTGGAGCATACCATGGTGCTAGTCAGCAACTGCCCTCAGTTAAATAATCCATGCAATGCATACAATCCGACGCCGGTACGGCTGCTGATCTGGGAAGCGGAATAATACGAAAGGGAGTAACACAGATGTTTAAAAAGGTTTTGATTGCCAATCGCGGAGCAATTGCGGTTCGGATTGAAAGAACATTAAAGGCAATGGGTATAACCTCGGTAGCCGTATATACGAAAGCGGATCAGGACAGCCTGCATGTGGAAAATGCCGATGAGAAAGTATATCTGGGTGAGGGAACAGCAAAGGAAACCTATCTTAACATAAAGAAAATATTGCAGGCAGCCCTTGATACAAAGGCGGAGGCAATCCATCCCGGTTATGGTTTCCTGAGTGAAAATGCGGAGTTTGCCAGGGAGTGCGAGAAGTGTGGAATTAAATTTATCGGTCCTACCGCAGAGCAGATTACATTGTTCGGACTAAAGCATTCCGCCAGAGAAATCGCATTCCGGGCAAAGGTTCCCCTGCTTCCGGGAACCGGTCTGATACATGATCTTAATGCTGCGGTAAAGGAAGCGGAGCAGATCGGATATCCGGTAATCCTTAAGAGTACCGCCGGAGGAGGCGGAATCGGAATGCGCATCTGCGGCAGCAGGGAAGAGCTCGAGAATGCCTATGAGGGAGTCTGCCACCTGGCGGCAGCCAATTTCGGAAATGACGGCGTATTCCTTGAAAAGTATATTACCAGGGCAAGACATGTGGAGGTGCAGATCTTCGGCAATGCTCTTGATGAGGTTGCGGCAGTCGGCGAGAGGGACTGCTCCGTACAGAGAAGAAACCAGAAGGTGGTAGAGGAAAGTCCCGCGCCGAATCTTCCGGAGCAGGTAAGGCAAAATATGTTCGCGGCGGCGAAACGTCTGGCGAAGGAGGCTTCCTATCAAAGTGCGGGCACAGTCGAATTCCTGTATGACGAGAGCGCGGAGGAATTTTATTTCCTTGAAGTGAATACAAGACTTCAGGTTGAACACGGAATTACGGAGGAGGTAATGGGTATCGACCTGGTGGAATGGATGGTAAGGAACGCTTCCGGCGAGTTAACCGGCCTGGATCATCTGCTTCACGAAGGGAAAGGGCACTCCATCGAGGTAAGAATCTATGCGGAGGATTGTCTGAATGAGTTCCGGCCAAGTGCAGGGAAGATAGATAAAGTTCTTTTTGACGATACCGCAAGAGTGGAGACTTGGATCCGGGATGGGCTCGAGGTAACTTCCCTGTATGACCCCATGCTTGCAAAGCTGATCGTTCATGGCGGGAGCCGTGCCGAAGCAGTAGCAAAGATGATAAAGGTGTTAAGTAATTCCAGGGTGTATGGATTGACAACTAACCTGTCATACCTGGAGGAGCTCCTGAAAACAGAGGCTTACATGAAGGGTGAGCTGTACACCGGAATGTTAAAGGGTTTCCTGCCGGAGGAAAGGGCGATTGAGGTTATTGACGGAGGAGTGCAGACTACCGTACAGGATTATCCGGGCAGGATCGGTTACTGGGCAGTCGGTGTTCCGCCCTGCGGTCCGATGGATTCGTTATCCTTCCGGATAGGCAATAAATTGTTAGGCAACCGTGAGGATACGGCAGGACTTGAGATGACGCTTCGCGGGGGCACCTATAAATTCAGAACGAAGATAAGCTTTTGCCTGACCGGCGCCGATATGGGGGCAAAACTGGACGGGCAAGAAATCCCGATGTATGAAGTGATTACTGCAAAAGCCGGGCAGGTACTTAAATTAAAGGAAGCAAAACAGGGCATGAGGACTTACCTTTTAGCCGCAGGCGGTTTCGATATGCCAAAAATATTAGGCAGCAGCGCAACCTTTACCCTGGGCAATTTCGGAGGTCATGGCGGACGGGCACTGAGAGTAGGAGACGTGTTAAGGCTCCATAACGAGTGTACGGCCAGGAACAGAAAACTGCCGGCCGATATGCGGCCGGAGATAACAAATGAATGGACGATGGGCGTTATCGCAGGACCGCATTCCACGAAGGAATTCCTGAAACCGGAATACCTGGACATTCTTACCTCAACGGAATACGAGGTTGATTTCAACAGTGCAAGAACCGGCATCCGGTTAAACGGCCCGGTCCCGTTATGGGCGAGAGAGGATGGCGGGGAAGCGGGACTTCACCCTTCGAATATTCATGATAATGCGTATGCAATCGGAGCCCTTGACCTCACCGGTGATCAGTCCATTTTGTTAGGCCCTGACGGGCCAAGCCTGGGAGGCTTCGTTTGTCCGGTGGCCACGGCTTCCGCACAGCTATGGAAGCTCGGACAGCTTCATCCCGGGGACAAGGTACATTTTAAGCTGATTTCTCTTGAGACGGCAGTCCGGTTAAGACATCTGCAGGAGGAGCAGCTGAGGGCGGCCGCAGATGGCCTGGGTGATTTCCGAACGGAGATCTTTCCGGAGGAGCAGGAAAGGATAGACGGAGAGTATCCGGTAATCTTTCAGGATACTGACCGAGAGTATCCGATCACCATCCGCTTTGCGGGGGATGAATACATCCTGGTGGAGTATGGTGAGATGGAATTAAACATAGTGCTCCGTTTCCGGGTGCATGTGCTTATGCAGGAGATAGAGAAGGAAAAGGAGCTTCCGCTATTGGACCTAACTCCGGGTATCCGTTCCCTGCAGATCCATATTGATCCTACAAAAACTTCTATTAAAAACCTGTATAAAATCATTCTTGATATTGATGCAAGTCTGCCGGACCTTAAAACAGTGACCGTGCCGTCAAGAATTGTAAAGCTTCCGCTTTCCTTTGACGATCCGGCAACCCGGCTGGCAATCGACCGGTATCAGCAGACGGTAAGACCGGATGCTCCCTGGTGTCCGAGCAACCTGGAATTCATACGGCGGATAAACGGACTGTATAGTATTGAGGATGTAAGAAAGATAGTATATGAAGCGGATTATCTCGTGCTTGGTCTCGGTGACGTATATCTGGGGGCTCCGGTAGCCACACCGATGGATCCCCGGCACAGGCTGGTTACTACAAAATATAATCCGGCCAGGACCTGGACACCGGAAAATGCGGTCGGTATCGGCGGCGCATATCTGTGTGTATATGGCATGGAGGGCCCTGGAGGATATCAGTTTGTGGGCCGTACGATTCAGATGTGGAACCCTTTAAGAACAACGAAGAGCTTTATGGAGAATAAGCCCTGGCTGCTTAACTTTTTTGACCGAATCAGGTTTTATCCTGTCGGAGCGGACGAACTGCTACAGTTAAGAGAAGATTTCTTAAGAGGCAGATTTGAAGCGGAGATTGAGGAAACCTCCTTTCACCTGGGTGAATACCTGGCCTTTCTGGACTCTATTAAGGACAGTGCGGAAGCATTCAAGGAGCATCAGCAGAAGTCTTTCCAGGCGGAACGTGAGCGCTGGAAGCAGCTGGGGCTTGCGGAATTTGTATCTGAGCATGCGGAAAATAGCCCGGAAACCGAAGAGATTATTCCGGAGGGGTGTGAGGCTGTCCGCGGAAACGTGCCGGGCAGGGTATGGAAGGTACTTGCCGAGGAAGGACAGGCCGTAAAGAAAGGGAATGCCCTGGCAATCCTGGAAAGTATGAAGATGGAATTCCCCTTGCTTGCGGAGGACAACGGTATCGTTGAGAAAATATATGTGAAGCCGAGTGATAAGGTAATATCCGGGCAGATGATCGCCTGTATCCGGCCGGTTTAACGAAAGGAGGAATGAATATGAAGTATTTCCCAAAGCTGCTGACCGTTACATGGTTAAAGAACAGCTACAGGCATAATAAGCTGACACCGCTTGAGGTGGCGGAGGAGATCGTAAGAAGGGCGAAGCTGACAAAGGACAAGAATGTGTACATTATAGAGCCCGATCTTTCCTGGATCAAACCGTATATCGACCGATTAGGCGAGTATGACCCTGAAACTCTGCCGCTGTGGGGCATCCCCTTTGTTATCAAGGATAATATCGATCTGGAAGGCCTACCGACAACGGCCGGATGTCCGGACTACTCCTATCGGCCGCAGGAAAGCGCTACGACTGTAAAGAAGCTGATAGCGGCCGGTGCCGTACCGGTTGGCAAGGCTAATCTGGACCAGTTTGCAACCGGCCTTGTCGGGACCAGAAGCCCTTACGGAGAAGTTCATAACGCATTAAAGGACGAACTGATCAGCGGGGGTTCCAGCTCCGGTTCGGCCGTATCGGTTGCGCTCGGGCAGGCGGCTTTTTCCTTAGGCACGGATACGGCAGGTTCGGGACGGGTTCCTGCGGCTCTTAATGCCCTGGTCGGTTATAAACCTTCCCTTGGAGCCTGGTCGACGAAAGGAGTCGTACCGGCCTGTGCCAGCATCGACTGCGTTACGGCATTTGCCAACAATCTTGACGATGCCAGGCTGGTGAATCAGATTGCAAGAGGTGTTGATTATGACTGTTCGTGGTCGAGGGAATTCCCCGACATTAAGGAAGAGCTTCCGAAGAAGATATTCCTTGTAAAGAACCCGGAATTCTACGGACCGTTTAAGAAGATATATCAGGAAAAATGGGACAGGGCGGTGAGCCGTATCAAATCCCTGGAAATCCCGGTGGAATATCTGGATGATACAATATTTAAGGAGGCGGCCTCCATCCTGTATGAGGGACCCTGGATTGCGGAGAGATGGAAGGATCTCGGGCAGTTTGTCAATGCCAATCCCGGAAAGGTATTCCCTGTAACGGAGAGTATTCTGCGTATGGGAGACAGGCCTGAGTTAACGGCAGCAAAGCTGTTCGAAGCCTTGCATAAACTTCAGGCTTACCGGGCAAAGGTAAAGGTGATGTTAAAGGATGCGGTACTCATTATGCCGACGGCAGGGGGAACTTATACCAGGGAAGAAGTCAGAAATAATCCGGTCACTCCCAATCTTATGATGGGAAATTACACAAATCACTGCAACCTGCTGGATATGTGTGCGGTAGCTATTCCTTCTGAGGAAGAGGACAGGGAGGACCCGTTTGGAATAACCGTCTTCGGACTTTCTGAGGCGGAGGGCCTGGTTCTTGGGACTGCCGGGAAGTATCAGGGCATGCAGACAATGCAGGTGGCCGTATGCGGACTCCACATGCAGGGCTTCCCTTTAGAAAGTCAATTGGTAGCGCTTAATGCCGTCTTTGCCGAGGAAGCGGTAACGGCCCCGTACTACCGGTTATATAAACTGGATACGATACCTGTGAAACCGGGATTGATCAGAGTAAGAAACGGTCACGGGATTTTGATAGAGCTTTACGACCTTCCGGTTGAAAACTTCGGTAAATTCATAAATCTGGTGAAAGCACCGTTATGTATCGGAGATATTATGCTGGAGGACGGAAGGACTGTGAAAGGCTTTCTTTGTGAGGATTATGCAAGGGAAACTGCGGAAGACATCTCCGTATTGGGAAGCTTTCGAAATATCAGTCCTTTAGGAGAGAACTGTTAACAAGTACACGCAAGAATGGAGAGAAATATGGAGATACCTGAGAAAAGCGCATTAATCGTGATAGATGTTCAAAAAGGATTGCTGGGAGAGGATGCGACGCAGCCGACACCATGCGTCGATGTGATGACGGCTGCGGAAAATATCTTGAAGATTTTAGAAGTATTCAGGAAGAAAAAGCTTCCGGTCATACATTTTAAGGAACTGCATAGGAAGGAACTGGTGGACTTCGGCAGGGAGCTGGACGGAAGGGAAACCATCCATTGTGTGGAGGGTACGAGCGATGCCGAATTCATGGAACGGTTCGGGCCGATTGAGGGGGAATATTTCATAGGCAAAAGAAGATACAGCGGTTTCTTTGCCACGGATCTTGACCTGCTGCTTCGGGGACTTGGAGTCGACACAGTCTTTATAGCAGGTTTTCTGACGGATGTATGCGTCCATTATACCAGCGTGGATGCTCATCAATATAATTACCACGTAAAGGTATTTTCCGATGCGGTAAGAGGTTCGAGCTGGGAAGCTCACCAGGCAAGCCTGAATGCGATCGAGTATCTGCAGACAGGAGCAATCATAAAAACCACAGACTTATTCAGGTAATTTGCAGAAAATTTCGCAAAAGCCCGAAGGATTCATTGAAAGAGAGGTAGATATTATGAAGTTGGTCAAAGCGGTGGTCAGGCCGGAAAAGTTAAGTGAAGTGCTGGCGAAGCTCAATGAAGAAGGATTTCCGGCTGCAACAAGAATGCCGATCCTGGGGCGCGGCAAGCAGCAGGGCCTTAGAGCCGGGAATGTCCAGTATGATGAGATCCCCAAGGAGATGCTTTTTATCGTAGTAAGTGATGCGGATGAAGCAAAGGTGATCAATATTATCAGTGAGGTCGCCAAAACCGGGAAAAAGGGTGCGTATGGAGACGGTAAGATCTTCGTTCTGCCGGTGGAAAAGTGTATCACAATCAGTTCCGGCGATGTAGAACGGTAGAAAGGAGGCTCTCATGAAGCAGCTGATTGTAGTCATAAGGCCAAATATGTATTTTAAATTGAAGGAAATTTTATATAAGGAAGGCTTTGCATCGATGAGTGCCGTAAACGTAACAGGCAGAGGAAAGAAGAAGGTTACGTTAAGTGCGGTAACAGGACTTTCGGGAAATCAGGAGGAAGTCTACGACCACCCCATGCTGGCAAAAAAAATGATTGAGATGGTAGTCAGGGATAAGGATTGCGACAGCGTGATCGATACCATTGTCAGCACCTTAAAAACCGGTAATCCGGGAGACGGGAAGATATTTGTCCTTCCTGTGGAAGAGTCCGTCCGGATCAGGACAAATGAAACAGGAGATGAAGCTATCATGTAAACGGAAGGAGGCATGGATATGTTTAAAATCAAAGGCAAGATCAGTAACAGGCAGTATTTAATCCTGATAATTGCGTCCTTTGCCGCCATCTTTATTATCTGGACGGTATTAACGGCATTACAGTTAGTGGATCCGGTATTCCTGCCAGGCCCGAAAAGGGTCTGGGATTATTTTATCGCATCGGTTCAGGACGGAACACTGCTGTCCAATGTCATAATCAGCTGCCAGCGTATTTTCTTCGGAGTTGTGCTTGCAACGGTCCTTGCGGTGCCGTTTGGCATCATGTGCGGTATTTTTCCTTTCTTTGAAGCGATCACCCGTCCTTTATGCGAATTCGTAAGATATATGCCGGTTCCTGCATTTGTTCCCCTGGTAATGGTATGGATCGGGATAGGTGAGGATGCCAAGGTGGCCTTACTGTTTATGGGCACTTTTTTTCAAATGATCTTAATGATAGCAGACGACGCGTCCTCGGTCAGCGACGATCTGCTGAATTCGGGTTATACCCTGGGAAGTACGAAGTGGCAGAGTATTGTGAAGATACTGATTCCCGCAACGCTTCCGAGGATGATCGATACTTTAAGGATGATGATCGGCTGGGCATGGACTTATCTGGTCGTAGCGGAGATGGTTGCGGCAAATTCCGGACTTGGCTACAGTATTATAAAGGCCCAGAGGTTCCTGAAAACAGATGCCATATTTACAGGAATCCTGGTTATTGGAATCCTGGGCCTGATTACGGACCGGATCATGGTGGCGATGAATAAACTGCTGTTTCCGTGGAGGGAGGGTTAAACTATGGCATTTTGGAAGAAAAAGTATTCCCCGGCTGCGGAAGATAATAAGCGGATTGAGGTTACCGTTTCCTCTTCGATCATTCGGGCAACGGGAGTAGGCAAGGTTTACCGTTCGAAGAAAAGTGATATTGCAGCTATGGAAAACTGCAATATTGAAGTGTTAAAGAATGAATTCATATCAATCATCGGACCTTCCGGCTGCGGTAAATCCACACTGCTTCGTATGCTTGCCGGTCTGGATTTCCCGACCGAGGGAAACATTGTCATTGATAATAAGGAAGTTACCGGTCCGGGAGCCGACAGAGGAATGGTTTTTCAAACCTATACCCTGTTTCCCTGGTTAACGGTAGAGGAAAATGTAAAGTTTGGTTTAAAGCTAAAGAATATGGATAAGAAGCAGCAACAGCAGGTCAGCGACCATTATCTGGAAGAGGTGAAGCTTACACAGTTTGCAAAAAGTTATCCCAAGGAGCTTTCCGGAGGCATGAAGCAAAGAGTGGCAATTGCACGTGCCCTGGCTAATTCACCGGAGGTACTGTTAATGGACGAACCTTTCGGGGCACTCGATCCGCAGACCAAAGCTTCGATGCAGCTTTTACTCCGTCAGATCTGGCAAAGCCAGAGGACTACCGTGGTATTTGTCACACATGATATCGAGGAGGCAGTATTTTTATCAACAAAAATCTATGTCATGAGTGCAAGGCCGGGTACGGTAAAGGAAGAGATACCGGTATATCTTCCCTATGAAAGGACCCTTGATCTAAAGGATGATCCTAAATTTATAGAACTAAGGCGACATGTAAATTCACTGATTCATAATTCGGATGAATTGTAGAACTTCAAAGGAGGACATAAAATATGAAGAAAAAACTTTTAAGTGTAGTAATGGCAGCAGTAATGATAATGTCTTTAGCCGGCTGCGGCAACTCATCAGGCGCCGGGGGACAGGACACCGGTACGGCAAATACGGAAAGCGGTACGGCAAATACGGAAACGGCAGCGGACACTGCGGAAGCTCCTGCCGGAACGAAGGAGCTAAAGAAGATTAAGATTGCAAATAATCCGTTTATCGGTGTTGCTCCGGTCTATATCGCAAAGGATATGGGAATCTTCGAGAAATACGGACTGGATGTGGAACTGGTTTCTTTTAACGATTCCAGCGAATCGACGGCGGCACTGGTTTCGGGTAATGTCGATATAGCAGGCTCCACTCTGGATGCGGCTTTAATCATGGCCGACCAGTACCGTGACCAGATGCCTCAGGTAGTTTGTATCCGTGATGATTCCGCAGGCGCGGACGGAATTGTAGCGGTAAACGGAATCGATTCCATCAATGACCTGAAGGGTAAGACGATCGGCGTGGCAATTAACCAGACAACCCATTACCTGCTGCAGCAGGCACTCGAAAAAGCAGGGATCGATGAATCTGAGGTGAAACTGGTGGATATGAGTTCCAGTGACGCGGGTTCCTCCTTTATCAGCGGCAATATTGAGGTTGCGGTTACCTGGGAGCCGTATCTGTCGAACGCGGCAAATTCAGGCATTGGTAAAGTGATCTTCTCCAGTAAGGATGCACCGGGTTCTATTATGGATGTTATGATGGTATCGAAAAAGACTGCGGATGCAAAGGAGGCATGGGTATCCGATGCGATTGCCGCTATGGAGGAAGCAAGACTTGCGATGTTCGATCCTGCAACCAAGGATGAGGCGATGGAAATTGCCTCCAAATACCTTGAGGTAAGTGCGGCGGATACGGAGGCAATGCTTCCGACCGTTAAGCTGTATACCAATGAGGAAGGTATTGAGGCAATCAATCAGGATGGCTTGGCATACGGTGTCGTAAATAAGGTCTCCGATTTCTACGTAGAAAGAGGGATCATGAAGGCTGTGGTAGATCCCGCGGATGTACTGGATCCGTATTTTGTAGAGAATGCAAAACTGAAATAGGGTGAAGGGATGAATCAGGAATTCGTAAAAATTGCAAGCCACACCTCTTATCTGGAATTGGGCGGGAACGACCGTCCCAATATTGGGTTTATCCGCGGTGAGAAGGGCAGCATTGTCTGGGACGGCGGAAACTCCTGCAATAACGCGCAGTTGTTGCTCTCAAAGCTTACGGCAGAGGAGGCAGCCTCGATACGGCTGTTGATCCTTTCCCATAAGCATTGGGATCATGTCTTCGGTGCACAGCATTTCCAGGTGCCGGTAATGGCAAATGCCGCTTTGAAAAAGCAGCTGGATTCCATGCGCGGGCAGGACTGGACAAGGGAAGGCGTACTCAGGAGGGCAAAAAATAAAGAGCTTTGTGAGTTCGGCAAGAATAATTATCTGAATGAATTTGTAATTGGCAATCGCTTCTCCATACCGGAGCCGGATTACATTACCGATGGGAAAGTCGAGATTAATCTGGGTGGTGTGACCTGCAGCTATGAGCCTGTTGAGACCTGCCACGCGGAGGGCTGCTCCGTTCTTTATGTGAAAGAGGATAAAGTCCTTTTCCTGGGGGATTGTCTCTGGCCGAACATGGAAGGAATGGAGGAGGATTGGTATTATTCTCTTCCAAAGGTGGCTGCTCTGAAAAAGTATTTGGAAAGCTTTGATGCAATGTACTATATCGATTCCCACGAGGTACCGATTCCACGGGAAAAGCTTTTCCTGTGGATGGACAAGCTGATCTTTATATTGCAGGCGGTAAAAAGCTGCCGGGGAGATATTACAGGAGCCTGCCGGGACATACCGGAACAGCTTAAGAACATTTCCCTGTGCTATGAGGACAGCATAATGACTGCCTGCAGGAATTGCAGATAGGAAGAGGAATGAAATATGTATGACAAATTGAGACAGCATATCATAAGGATTGGCCGAAAGCTTTGGGAATACGGTGAATTGCCGGCTATGGAGTATAAGTCCTG
>JAEWSD010000218.1 GCA_023398615.1 Bacillota bacterium | reverse complement strand
CTATTTTAAACTTTCATAAATCTTAGCCAGATTATCTTCAATACGTTCCAGATATGTCAAATCGTCCTCATTGCCTTCCATCGTATAAATGGTTTCCACCTTGGCACCAACCTCATTTGCCAACGTCTGTGAAACATCCGGACTCGCCATTTCTTCGGCAAAAATGGCGGTTACTTCATTGTCCCTGCAATATTCTACAAGCTCGGTCAATTGCTGTGCGCTGGGCTCGCCTTCGGCAAACGTATCTTCCACACTGTTTTGCTCCAATCCGAAATCCCTGCAGAGATATCCGAAAGCAGCATGCCCTGTTACGAAATTCTTTTTCTCCGCAGACTGGAATTTCTCATTATATTCGTTATAAAGCTCCTCCAACTCAGATACAAAATTATCGCAGTTCGTTTCATAATACTCTTTATTGGCCGGATCCGCCTGAACAAGTGCGTCTTTGATGTTTTTCGCTTCCAGTTGCGCACCTTTTAAGCTAAGCCAGATATGGGGATCATATTGGCCATGTTCTTCTATTTCCTCAGGCTTCTCATTCGCAATCGCGTCTGCTCCTTTTGAGGCTTCCACCACAATCAGCTCCGCATTATCTGCGGCTTTGATCGCTTCCTCCGCCCACGCTTCCATTCCCAGTCCGCTGTACACAAAAACCTGTGCTGCGCTAAGGCGGGCAAGGTCCTGCGCTTTTGGTTCAAAATCATGTGGTTCCATACCGTCAGGTATAATCGTCGCAATTTCAACTTTATCCTTTCCTATCGCCGCAACAAATTCCTTCATCGCGTTAAAGGTTACGGAAACTATGATTTTGTTTTCCTCCGCTGCACCTGTCTGCTCCGTGCCGTTAGCCGGTACGCTGCTTACATCCGGCTTATCCTCCCGATTCTTATTACTGCCGCACGCTGAAAAGCTTGCGGTAATAATCAGGCATAATAATATCACAGTCAATTTTTTTAACATTTTGGCCTACCACCTTTCTAAATTCTACTTGCAAATGCTTCTCACTTGCATTAATATAATAACTGGTAAAAATAACATTGTCAAGTGCAAATGCTTTGCATTCGCATTTAAAGATTAGAGTATCAAAAGGCCAATTTAGTTTTCTGAATGAATATCAGCGTATATACATTCAATTTAGCTGCCTTACCCTCGAGCACTATATTTTTTACAAGCCTCTGTCGGCTCAAAAATCAAGCCGGCTGGCTCGATTTTTGGTCAGAGTCTTGACAAAATATAAGCAGTACTCTCAGCCGGCCGACGCAAAATTGAATGTATATACACTGTATTCATAAAATATACTTTGAGTGGCCTTTTGATACCCTAATCATTTAAATAATTTACTGCTCTTGTACCAGAAAGGATGTGTCTCAAAAATGATTAAAGCAGAAAATTTATATTTTTCCTATACAGGTTCACCACCCTATGTGATTAACGGTATCAATCTGGAAATACGCGACGGCGAGTATGTATCGGTAGTAGGTGATAACGGCAGCGGAAAAAGTACGCTGATGCGGTTAATATTGAACTTCATAAAACCTACAAAGGGAACCATTGCTTCTGAAGCACTGAGAATCGGATATGTTCCGCAAAAAAATGATTTCTCCAATTCCAATTTCCCCATCACGGTCTATGAGACATTAAACTCTTACCGAAGGTTATTAAAGCTTAAAAACAAAAGTACAATCACAGAAAAACTTGAACAAATTGGAATGTCCGGTTTTACAGGCGCCCTGATGGGCAATCTGTCCGGCGGTCAAAGCCAGAAGATACTGATTGCAAGGGCATTGATGGGAAACCCGGACTTGCTGATTCTGGACGAACCCTCCACCGGGGTAGACATGAAAAGCCAGAAAGAAATCTATGGCTTTTTAAAAAAAATCAACAAAGAAAACGGCATCACCATTGTTTCCGTCGAACACAACCTGGATGCAGCCATTTCAAATTCAACCCTGATTTACCATTTGATTGACGGGCAGGGACATCTGTGTACTCCCCTGCAATATACGGATGAATTCCTGAAAACCGGAAGAAAGGAGGAAGACAGGCATGCTTAATTACAGTTTTATGCAAAACGCAATCTTCGTTTCCATATTTATTTCGATTTTATGCCCCTGTATCGGTATCTTTTTGGTTCTCCGCCGCTATTCCATGATAGGCGATACCCTATCACATGCCTCACTGGCCGGTATTACAATCGGTCTGATGTCGAATCAGAATCCCATACTTGGAGCTTTCCTCTTCACATCCTTCTGCGGTGCGCTGATCGAATTCCTTCGAAGTTATTTTAAAAAATATACGGATCTGATTCTAACCATAGTACTATCCTTAAGCGTAGGCACCGCCATTACCATCATAAGTTCCGGAAAGCTCCGCGCCAACGCAGATTCCTTTATGTTCGGGAGTATCCTGACCGTCACCCGGCTGGACATGATTATGGTATTGATCCTCAGTGTGATTTCCGTATTGACTCTTATCTTTTTATACCACCAGCTGATTTATATTGCATATGACGAAGAAGCCGCTAAAATAGCAGGCGTAAAGGTAAGATTAATCAATTATGTTTTTTCCGTCCTTGTATCAGCCGCTATATCCGTATCCATAAGAATCGTAGGAGTACTGGTACTCAGCTCCATGATCGCACTTCCCGTCGCCACGGCTCTGCAGCTTGGGAAAGGCTTTAAACTCACGCTGGTATTTTCAGTTTTTTTTAGTGTAATTGATATCATGTCCGGCCTGTTTATTTCGTATTACCTGAATGTCGCTCCCGGCGGATTTACCGCCCTTATTTCCGTTGCGGTACTGGTTTTCGTTCTGATAGCCAGGAGGCTTCAAACCGGCATCCGTACTGCCCGCAGCAAATGACATAAGTATTTTGGCAGTCCGATACTTGACTTCCTGGAATTGCTACTCTATAATGAAACCAGATGCGAATAATATGCATTTGCACGGCATAAAATAAGAACTAAGGATGAGGTGAATACATTGAAAGAAATACAAAATAACTGGCCCGCAGGAATAAAAAGAACAAAGCAGCGTGAAAGTGTGCTTTCCATACTTGAAAGCTCTGAAAAGCCTTTAAGTGCGACAGATATATGCTCCAGGATGGGAAAAGGCGGTGATACCGCCTGGATGTCTACGGTCTACCGGATATTGGAGCTGTTTTTACAGAAAGGCATCGTGATTAAAACCAACATGATGAACAATGAAATGGCGGTATACGAACTCAACCGTTTTAAGCATAAGCATTATGCCGTTTGCATAAATTGCCATAAAATTATAACAATGGATAATTGTCCGATGGAAAAATTTATACCGAAGCTGGACGAAGAAGATTTTTATGTAATGGGTCATAATTTGGAAATATTCGGTTTTTGCAGGGATTGCAAACCAAAATAAGTATTATCATCTCAAGCTAGTCTACCGGAGGCGTTATATGACAACAGAAATATATGTGGTATCAGGCTTTTTGGGAGCCGGTAAAACCACCCTGATCAAAAAGTTGCTGAAAGAGGAATTTCAAAAGGAAAAAGTCATTCTGATTGAAAATGATTTTGGCGAAATAAGTGTCGATGCTGCCCTGCTCAGGTCAGGAAACATTGAAGTAAAGGAGATGAATTCCGGATGTATCTGCTGCAGTCTTTCGGGTGATTTTATCAAGGCGCTTAAGGAGGTCCTGGATCGGTTCCATCCGGATAAAGTTATTATAGAACCATCCGGCGTAGGTAAGCTGTCGGATATTAAAAAATGCTGTCTGGACCCGCGTATCCGCTCTCTTGCAAAGGTAAAATTGGCAATAACGGTCGTCGATGTGAAACGCTGCAAAATGTATCTGGACAATTTCGGTGAATTTTTTGAAGACCAGATTCATAACGCCGATACTATCCTGCTAAGCCGTACCGAGAATTTTCCCGACCGGGTGGACGCCGCCCGGAAGCTTGTAAGAGGTCTGAATACACGCTCAGTCATCCTGACCAAACCCTGGGATGAAATCAATGCCTCCGAAATCCTGCTGAACAAGTATAATAACGGCACAAATGAACAGTGCGGCGTTTGCGGTCATGACCATCACGGTGATTGCGATCATAATCATCCGGCTGAAGATGCCTTTGATACTGTTACCATACGGACAAAGCAGATATATGACACAGGGGAGCTGAAAGCACTGGTGTCGGCAATGGAGCGAAACACAAAGGGAACGGTTCTGCGCGCCAAAGGCATCGTCCGCAGCACAAACGGCTATATTAATCTGCAATACCTTCCGGGTGATATTCAGGTTTCAGAATGCTCCGCCGCCGGCGGCATGCTTTGTATCATAGGCCGGAACCTAAACCGCCGGGAGCTTTGCACCCTCTTCAGAGGGGAGTGATAGTATGGCACTGCCTGTTTATGTTGTCACCGGCTTTCTGGATGCCGGGAAAACTACATTTTTAAATATCCTGTTAAATAGGCATGACTGGCAGAATGTCAGGATACTCGTCATACAATTTGAAAGCGGGGAAGAGGATTTTCAAAGCCGGAACAGCAACTGCCACTGTCTCACTTTTTCCAAAAAGGTACTGGAACAACAGCCGCATTTAATTATCGGAGAAATCCACAGATTCCTGCAAAGTCATGAGCTTGATGAAATTTGGGTCGAATGGAACGGCGTCGTCCCCTTTTCTTTATTACAGACGCTGCTTTTAGACGATTCCCTGCGCAATTTGTGCAGTATTTATAGAGTAATGCATATAACGGACGCAGAAAACATAGAAAAATTGCTGGGCAGGACGGGAAACGCTCTGCCTGAGCAGATCGCAAACAGTGATTTTGCCGTTGTGCGCAACGTACCTTCAGCAAACGCTTTAAATCATGTCCGGCACTTATTAAACGGCATAAATCCCGGTATTCATACATATCAAATAAAGGATTACAACGATTTTAGCAGAGAGCTTTTCGAAAAGGTGGAAAGCCCTGTCAGCTTTTTCTTTGTGACAACCCTGCTGCTTACTATCCTGTATTTTATTTCCGAACCGGTTTTAAACTCCCTGAATATCCCGGTCAATGTGTTCATCAATATATTTTTAGGAATAATCCTGCAAGCCGTTCCGTTTTTGCTGATCGGCGTATTACTTTCGTCCGCCATCCAGGTCTTTATCCCGCGAAGCGCTATCGAACACCGGTTTCCCAAATCCCTTGGTGTGGGAATGCTTGCGGCTGTTATAGGCGGTTTCTGTCTTCCTGTCTGTGACTGTGCTTCCATACCCATCTTCAGGAGTTTGGTGAGAAAAGGAATTCCGCTCCCCGTAGCCATTACCTTTATGACGGTTACTCCGGTAATCAATCCTGTGGTGATTTTGTCAACTTATTACGCTTTCAGCGGCAGTATGACGGTTGTTATCGGACGTATATGCTATGGAATCATAGCCGCAGTAATAATCGGACTTATCTTTGCAGTCCGGCCTCCGAAAGGCAGCGTACTGTCCGGGGGCCCCCTTGACATGCTTATGTGCAGCTGCGGCTGTTACTCGGATGCCGAATCAATTACCGGTTTCAAGAGAAAAATCAGCCTGTTTTTCCGGCATTCCCAGGCGGAATTCTTTAGTGTCGGAAAATATCTGGTAATAGGGACATTAATAGCCTCCGTTTTTCAGCTTTTGGGTACCGATATATTCACCGCGGCCCGAAGCGGTACGGGACTGGCGGTATCCATCCTGGTTATGATGGTGATGGCATTCGTCCTCTCTCTCTGCTCCTCCTCCGATGCCGTAATTGCACGCAGCTTCGCAGGCCAGTTCCCTGCAGCTGCAATTATGGGGTTCCTGGTGTTTGGTCCGATGATGGATATTAAAAACATGATGATGCTCTCTTCAGGATTTTCAAAACGCTTTATCATTAAACTGTTATTTACGGCATTTACCGTATGCTTTGCCGTAGTATTTCTGTTGTCCGGCCCGGGAGGGGTGTAACTATGCAGGCAAGAGCTTTTAATCCTCAGGTTTTCTTAGAATTTCTCAGCCATTGCGTTTTCGGGGGACTGCTGCTTCATTTGGTGCGCAGCGGGAAATATCTTTCCTATGTCACACCCAGAATGGAGCCATATCTTTACTTTACCGTAATCATAATGGTTATATGGGCTCTTGCGGGTCTTGGCAGGCTGTTCCGCCCTCAGCACAAAATACGCTCCGCCCATTGCTTTGTACTGGTTATCCCTGTTTTATTACTGCTGCTGCCCCACAGCCCCTTAGGCGTCTCCGACCTTTCCAGCCTTTCCGACACCGCCGGGAATCAACCGCCGCCAGCGGATATGGCAGCCACAGACTCCATTGATGAGGTTATCCCCGATACACAAACCAACGCGGAGGAGGAAGCTTTGACCGAGCTTCCCGGCCTGGATGCCGCAAATAAGAAAATTATCGTATCAAATGACGACTTCGGCATGTGGTATTCGGAACTATACATGAATACGGAGAACTATGAAGGATATACGATTGTCGTGACGGGATATGTCTTTAAAGATTCCGAAATACTGAAAAAGGATGAATTTGTGTCCGCCCGTCTGATGATGTCATGCTGCGTTGCGGATTTATCACCTGCCGGATTGCTTTGCAAATACGATAAAGCATCCGAATTAGAAGCGGATTCCTGGGTAACCGTTGAAGGAACCCTCCATATAGTGCAATATGAATATAGCGGCGAAACCTACGACGATCCGCAGATCTCCGTGAAGAAAATTACACCTGCTAAAGAAGTGGAGGGCTATGTCTATCCATATTTTTAAGCGATTCTTAGTTATCATTGTACCCCGCTTTCCAGAATAGAAAATGTTTTATCTTCACAGTTAATTTCCGCCAAAGCTCCGTACGGCAGGCAGAATTTCGGCTCGCAATGCCCGAAGCTTAAGTTATAGAGGACCGGCAGATCCTCCCTCCCATATTCCTTCAATACCTTGCTTATCACGGTTTTATATTCTTCATAATAGGTTTCATTCATCGGTTTACCAAATATCATGCCGTTTATTCTGTCCAATACACCCATTGCGGCATAGTTCCGTAAAAAATACAGAATTTGCCCCGGTGCCGGAGTTTCCTCAGAGGTTTCAAAGAAAAGTATCGTACCGTCAAAATCGGACAGCCTCGGGAATAGAACCGTCCCTTTTAAGAATTCCATAACCTCAATGCATCCTCCGAGCAGCCTGCCCTTTACCGTACCGTTTCCCTGTATAACCTGATACCCGGTATTCTTTTGAAACTTTCGCATAATCTCCTTATTCCCTATATCCCACGGCAGGAATTCTGCGGTCCAGGAATCGGACTGGGGTATCCTTCCGATCGCTTCCGCACAGAACAGCGCCTTGTCAAAATATTCGGCCGTATAGGCAGGAAGCTCCACATTTTCTGCAAAATCAATTAAAACTGCGGGTCCGTAAAAGCTTGAAAGTCCGGCCTTTAAACACATAAAATGCGTAACCGTGCTGTCCGAATAGCCGATAAACACTTTCGGATTCCTTCTGATAACTTCAAAATCAATATAAGGAAGCAGCCGTATACTGTCATCACCGCCAATGCAGCAGATGATTGCCTTAACAAGCGGGTCCCTGAAAGCCTCCATCAGATCCTCCGCCCTTTTCTCCGGATGCTCATACAGATATTCCGTACCCTTTAAAGTATTGGGCATTTCAATGACATTCAGGCCAAAGAGTTTTTCCAGCCTTTCCTTGCCCTGCTCGTAACGCCACCTTATATCCTTGTCGCCGGCACCGCCCCAGGAAAGGCTGACTGCCGCTGCGGTATCCCCCTTATTTAACTTACGAGGTTTGACTAAATCCAACACCCTTATTCCTCCTTTATAAAATTCATAGTTAAGCATTTGCGAAACTCTTAATTGTGTTTGTGATTGTTCCAATGTGTGTTTCGTCTGTCGTTACTGTTTGCTGAGATTGTTTGAACGTCACATACAAGTGTATTTATTGTATGTATAAGTCAAACAATCTCAGCAAATCGTAGAGGCAGCCGAAACACACAGGAACATCATCAGACACAAAAAGGAGTTTTGCAAACGTCTAAAAGGTAGTATCAAATACCCTTCCGTTAACATATAATAATGCAAATGCAAAAAGGGATATATTGTATGTATTATAACAATAATAACGGCATAATGAAATACCAAAATCAGATAAACATAATTGTCACGTTCCGCAAGCTGTGGGAACAGCATATCATGTGGACCAGGTCCTTTATTATCAGCACCGCCGCCGGCCTGGAGGATCTGGAGTACGTAACGGAAAGGCTTTTGCGGAATCCGTCCGATTTTGCAAATGTCCTCAGGAATTACTATGGGCAGGAGAAAGCAAAACACTTCGAAAAACTGCTTAAGGAGCACCTTCTCATAGCTGCCGACCTGGTTCACAGCATAAAAGACAATCATCTCGATGAAATTATGGATATCAGAAAGAAATGGTATAAAAATGCGGATGAGATATCGGTACTGCTTTCGGAAATGAATCCTTACTGGCCCGTAAGGAAATTCCGCTCCCTTTTTTACGGCCACTTAAAAAAGACTGAGGATGAAGCTGTTTTCCGTATAAACAATAAATACCCTCTGGATATCATGATATATGACTCCATCCAGGCGGAAGCGATGAAAATGGCCGATTTCATGTCCTACGGCATCATCAACCAGTTTTATACGAACTCATAGCGCTCACTTTCACATCCAATCCCTTTCTTTTGTACCCCGGCCGGCCCGATTAAGCGGTCAGGTTTTCGCCCGGCTTGCATTAACCTTTAAATTATGGTATTATATACTTATTAAATTTTAGGAGGAAAGTTGTAATGCCAGAACCTGACCCCGCCGGGGATAGTATTTTAACACAGATACTAATACTAGTAATATTAACTTTAATTAATGCGTTTTTTTCCTGCGCCGAGATGGCTACGGTTTCCGTTAATAAGACAAAAATCAAGCGTTTAGCCGAAACAGGTAATAAAAATGCAGCTCTGGTCCAAAAATTATTGAATGAACCAACCAGATTTCTATCCACCATTCAGGTAGCAATCACTTTAGCCGGATTTTTTTCCAGTGCTTCTGCTGCAACCGGTCTGTCAAAACCATTGGCTCTATGGTTGTCAGAGCTTCATATTCCATATGGTAATCAGATTTCATTAATTGCTGTAACAATGATACTTTCATACTTTACATTAGTATTCGGTGAGTTGGTGCCCAAAAGGATCGCCCTGCAAAAAACGGAAACGATCAGTATGTTCTCCGTAAGACCGATCCTGTTCGTATCAAAATTCGCATCACCGTTTATAAGATTGCTGACGGTTTCAACGAATTTAGTCATGAATTTATTCGGAGCAAAATCCACTGGCTTGGAGGATATTATTTCAAGGGAAGAAATTAAATCACTTGTCGAAGAAGGACAAGTTAACGGTGTTCTGAATAAGAAAGAAAAGGAAATGATTAATTCTATCATAGAATTTGATGATAAAATTGCAAAAGAAGTGATGACGCCAAGAATTAATGTTTACGCAATCAACATTCTGGAACCTATGGAGGAATATATTGATCAGTTACTGGAAACAAAATACTCCAGAATACCGGTATATGAAGATGACATTGATAATATCATAGGTGTTTTATATTTCAAGGATTTTATGAGGGCAGCCATAAAAAAGGGATATCGGAATGTGGACATACG
>JAEWSD010000210.1 GCA_023398615.1 Bacillota bacterium | reverse complement strand
GCAGCATTTTTCTTTATCGCTTCAGCATTACCTACAAGCACCAGGTTGGCAATCCCTTCGTCTAAAACCTTGGAAGCAGCCTCCAAAGTTCTTTTGTCGCTTGTTTCCGGTAATACGATAGTTTTTTTGTTTTGTTTTGCTCTTTGTTTAATTTCATCAATGAATCCCACGTTTATTTCTCCTTTCGTATTTACAATGCATTATTTGCAGCCATTACAAAACACCTTCCTCATTATAATCCAAAATATATGGCTATACAAGTCAGAAATCTATATATTTTCATATTTTTATACATTAATATTGCCTCTGCAAGCAGCAAATACAATAAAAGCAGAATTTCAAAACCAAATTTCCAAATATGGCAGTAATAGTATCCGCAATTAGAAAATTCTAATGCGGGATCCATTGCGGTTACTATTGTAATTTTATGCATATTATTTGATTTTATTTGCAAAATATGAGCGTGAGTCCACAAAAAGAGACTGTCTTACAACAGTCTCCTTCGGCAAACTTACCTGACAGAATTTATCAAATTAACAGCTACGGTATTCAATCCCATATCCGTAGTTTCAGATACTTCGAAAGTGAGCATTAGCTTTTTATAGTAGAACCTGTAGACCGTCCTCTGAAAAGTGCCATAATCTGTAATCAGCTTAAATTCCGCACGACAGGCAGTGCCTAAGTTGGTTTTAAAATCACCGGTCACAATATCAGTTACTTCATTGCCGTTTAATGATTCATAATCATTAATATACAGGATCAGCTGATCGGTGACAATATCCTTTACATCTTCATACTTAGGAGTATCCCCACCGATCTTCTCGGTTATTATGAGTATATCGTTACCGTAACCAGCATCCTGAGGTTTTAATTTAAAGCGGAATATTTTGTCCACCTGATCCGGTGACGGAGCTGCAATAGGTTCCGTATAAAACATCCAGTCTACCGGAATATCAATGTTACAGCCTTCAATTGATTCTACAGTCGTAGAATATCCATAATCCGTAACCGTTACTTTGCAGGTATATTTCTTACCTCCTACAGTCCCTGTAATCGTAACAGTTCCGGCCGATTTTGCGGTAACCTTACCGTTCCCTGCTACCGATGCTACCGACTTCTTGCTGGATTTCCATGTAACCTTACTTTTTGTTCCGCTTATTTTTAGTGTTTTTGACTTGCCGACTTCAAGCGTGATAGATTTGCTGCTGATTTTAACGGTTGCAGCACTGGCATAAGTAATATTCCCCATAACTGGTAATATTCCTGATGAAATCACGGCAATAACCATAATAAAGGTAATAACCGACTTTTTCATGCACTCCATGATAGTTATCCTCCTAAAAACTTATTTTTCTTATTATTTCTGTATTATTATACCTTAACTTTCTCACGCAGTAAATATTTAACACTTATTTTTCTTTAAAACAAAATCAGTATACCATCACCGGTAAGGAATGATGGTATACTGACATCTGCTTTTTAATTCTAATATAAATACGGTTTATTCCACAGGTTCAGTTTTGTACCGATCCCATGTCCGATTGCATAGTCATAGATTTCCTTTCCCCATGCAACATCTTCCACCGGCATCCCGCCGACGGAATATAGAATAACCTGGTCCTCACTTTCACGTCCCGGTGTCTTTCCGTTTAAAATTGCACCCAGATCATGAATTCTGGATTTATCCAGCCTTCCCTCATGTAAGAGATCCATGAACTTGGAGCCCAGAATGTAGATCATATCATAAGTAGGATACGGATATTCCTCCGCCCATGCTTCATAAAGCTTGATATTGTCCACAACAAGCTTCGGCCTGCCGCTTAAAATAAAATCATCATCAAAGTCACCGGATCCGGGCAGGCAGAATAATGCACCCGGCTTAATCCATTCCGTCTCTACATGCGGATAAGCACTGACGCCGCTTCCCATTGGTGTGGATGTGGCGAAGCTGATAATATCACTGTCACGAATACATTCTTCCAAGGTATCACATACGATAATATTCTTAAATTGAGGACATTTTTTCTTTACATAGGCGATGCAGCGGTCAATCGATGCCTTCCCCCGTCCTTTGATCTTAAGCGTATCCAATGTCGGACGAAGTGCCGCAAAGGTTTCGATAGCCGTACAGTTAATCACACCGGGTCCGATAATACCAAGTACTTTCGCAGCTTTTAGTGCAAGATTCTTAACGCCTACACCCGGAACACCTGCCGTACGGTATGCACTTACAAGATTTGCCGACATTAAGGCAAGAGGTGCACCTGTTTCCTTATCGTTCAGCATCATCATCAGAATGGATCGCGGAAGCTCTCTTTCTCTGTTTGCAACGTTTGATCCATACCATTTCATACCTGCAATATCGAATTTACCGCCTATGTAGGCCGGCATTGCCATGAATCTTCTGTCCGGACCATTTTGGGGCATATTAGGAAATTCCGGTTTGTCCGGAAATGAAATCATACAGCCATGAGAATTCCCATTGTCACCGCCCATACGGTAATCCCCCTTATCAAGAAGCTTTAGCATTTCCTCCATGCAATCCGTGCATCTCACCACATCATCAACCTTTGCTTTCAGCATATCCTCTTCATTCAAATATAACAGATCTAAACCTGTATCACTCATCGTTTTTCTCCTTTTCCTGATTATATATTATTTTTTACACTGCGGCTGCCTTATCCGGATCAGCCTTACCTTTATATTTTTCCCGGTGATAAACCGGATACAGCTCATGTTCCATTGCCATAACCTCTTTTACCGCAAACGGCTGAAACAGTTTTACTTTCATTACTTTCTTAATCCAAATAACAGAGTAAACTGCCAGAACGGCAAATATGATTCCAGTCACTGCATAGATCTGAAGTCTTATGGCCGGGTCAGAGGCTATATTATAGATCATCCAGCAGATACCAAGGATACCGGCTACCGGCAGGGCCGATCCGAATGGAACCTTAAAGGTACGCGGTGTCTTCGGCATACGTTTTCTTAAAACCAGCACATCAAGATGTGCTGCAATATAAGTAACCATCCAAAACACACATCCTGTCAGAATCAGAAATGACAGCTGACTTGTCGTGGAAAGTCCTGTTGCATTAATGAGAATCATGCAGCCCCCAATCAACAAAATTCCTACATATGGAGCGCCTTTTTTATTCTTCCTCATAAATACGGACGGAAGCAGATTGATCTTTGCCATGCCTTCGCAGATATAAGCAAGGGAAGCTATAATCGTATTGATACTGCTTGTGACCGCCAGGATGGATACAACAGCCATCCAGATCGTTCCGGCAGTACCCAGCAAAAGTGTCCCATACAGTACATGCGGGGTGGCACTTGAGCCCAGATCACTCCAATCAGTATAGTTTTTAAATCCGATTACCAGCAATGTCTGCATTGCCATTACAATCAGAAGGCTTAATACCATGCCGAGCGGAACATTTCTTTTTGCATGCTTTACCTGATTCGATATCGGAATAATATATTCACAGCCGATAAACAGGAAAAATGTCAACCCGCAAAGAGCCGTGATATCCTTAAAGCTATAGGACAACACAGCCGGCTGCGTTACCGGGGCACCTGTCCCAATCTTTAAGCAACCCAGAATACCCATAATAACAAGCGAGATAATCAATCCATAGGCAACCAGGTTCTGTATTTTGGCAAACATATCCACACCGTTGAGATTTACAATAATCAAGATAATTAAAAGTGCTACGCAATAAACCCTTCCCGAAATATTGACCTGGGGCAGAACACTATTTAATGTATTTCCGAACATTGCACACTCCGCACTTCCGACAATCGTGTTGCATACCAGGTATCCCCCTACCATTGCGATAATCGTAACAAAGGGCCCCATACAGGCTAAGGTATACTGTGCAAGACCTCCCGTGAGGTTAGACATAATCGCATTCAGTTCCGATATGGATAACGCCGTAAGAATATTTAAAATACAAGCAATCAGCATTGAAATAATAATCGTAATGCCGATAGCCGCCGTTCCCTGCCCCAGCGACAAGAGACAGCTTGTTGCAACAATCAGCCCAACCCCCGTAGCAATAACACTTCCCAGTCCAAGTTTCTTATCTTCCATATAACCCTTCCTTCCTTCAAACCTTTTAAGATATCACTTGTTACAACTCGCCTTCCATAAGCGCCTCTCTGCCTTCCTCTCCGGTACGTACACGTACGACATTATCCACCGGAGAAATAAAAATCTTTCCATCCCCAATATGTCCCGTATATAATTCCTTCTTGACAAATTCCAGAAATTTATCTACATCCTTTTTCGGCAGTACCAGCATAACACATTGCTTCGGTAAAAGTGTCGGACTTGCATGCTTATCCGCCTCATACTCCTGTGTCCCAAGCTGTACACCACACCCCATAACCTGTGTTACCGTCATACCTGTAATTCCAAACCTGCCGAATGCTTCCTGCAAAGCCGTCACCTTTGCCATACTCGTAATGATCTCAATCTTTGCTAATGCCATTAATATTGCTCCTTTCTTTTCTTTTGGTGAATAAATTTCAGCTTTATAAAAAAAGCATCATGAATAATCTCTGATTCATGACACCTTTGTTTTTTATCTTTTATATTTTTGCCCGGAACCGGTCGTAGCGAAATACTTTCATATCAACGGCAGCTGTTCCCTCACTCATGATTTCCGCTATATTATAGGCCGCACCCGGAGCTATTCCAAACCCATGCCCGGTAAAACCGCATGCCGCATATAGTCCGGGAACCTCTTCCACCGGTCCGATTACCGGTATCTTGTCCGCACATTCATCTATGTAACCCGTCCAAGCCCTGACAATCTTTGCATTAGAAAGTGCCGGAAAATATCGCATAATACCTCTGCACGTGCAGGAGGCTCCGAGACTTGATGATATCAGCCTGCCGTTATCCTTATTATAAACCTCCAGACCGGTTGAACCACCAAATACAAACGATCCATGCTTTGACTGATGTCCGTAGAAATCTGCTTCCGCCGTACCCAGCATCTGTTCAAACATATATGGTTCCGCTTCCGTTACCAGACACTCCATCTTCACCGCCTGCATCGGGATATCAATCCCAACGGTAGCGGTAATGGTACGGCTCTCATACCCTGCTGCCACCAGAACTTTTTCCGCTTCATAGGTATTATGAGCGGTAATCACTTTTCTAATCCTGCCCTTGATCTTCCTTAAACCGACCACCGGCTCGCCTGTAATAAACCGGACACCAAGTTCACGGGCTCTTTTATAATAACCCAGTGTTGCGGTCAGCGGATTAGCGTGTCCGTCGGTAGGGCACCAGCTTGCCCCGATTACTTCATCCGATAAGTAAGGATTAATTTCTTTTACTTCTTCTTTATCTATCATTTTCACATCCAGACCGCATGCAACGGCTCTGCCGGTCAAGCCCTGAAGAATTTTTAAGTGTTCCGGTGTTTTGCCAAGCCGAAGGTTACCCTTTTGTGTATATTCGACATCAACTCCTAGTTCTTCCGTTAAGTTCGGCCACAGGTTTTTAATTCCCCACATGACCATCGGTAATTCTCTCGGATCTCTTCCCGACTGGCGGACTCCCCCGCCATTTCTGGAAGAGCCGCCGTTTCCCATATGGTCACTGCCCTCTAAAACGGTTACGGAGATTCCCTTTTTCGCCAGATAATATGCGGTTGCGCATCCGATGATTCCACCGCCGACGATTACAACTTCTGACGTATTATTCATCCCCAGCCCTCCTGTTCCTTGCCCAGTATTCTCATTTCCACCGGCCTCATCGGGACTCTGCTTGCTGCCGGTTCCAATTCCGCCGGGGAAACACCAAGTTCTTTGGCAACAATTCCTTTTACCAGTTTCGCACATGTCTGACCCTGGCACAAACCCATCCCGCATCTTAAATATCTTCTGATTTCTGTAATGGTATACATACCGTCATGTACAGCTCTTCGAATCTCACCTTTTGTAATCTCCTCACAGCGGCATACCAGCATATCATCGTCAGGCACCGGAAGAAATTTTCCGATATCCCGGAATCTGTCATTCACATTTTTCATATCGCACATCCCTCCCTGGAATTTAACCGAAAGAACCGTGCCGTCATAGCCATATCGGCTGGAACCTTCATGGTCAGCAGATTGGTATGATCATATGCCGGTATACTGCGAACCTCCACGACCTCTGCTTCACAGCATTTTTTGCCGCCTCTGTTCAATGCGAATCCCTTCTCTCCCTTTTTCGGAAGCGGTAAGAACTCATAGGGCAATGTTACGGCAGCATAGCCCTCCTCAAAGCCTTCCTCCACAAGAAAAACCGCCTGACCGGAGCAGGAGGCAACACACATTCCGCATCCCGTACATTTTGCATCCGCATCGACTGCCGGAAGCGAGGTTATCTTCTCTCCAATCCGGATACATTTTCTTGAACATGCATCCTGACAGGGATTGCATGGAATATTCTGCGAACATTCTATCACCGGATGAACTCCCTTTTTATGTGTAACACCCGGATAAAGATCGATTTCCTCATCCGAAATATAGCCTTCCCGCAGAAGATGAAGTGAAACCGGTATGCCCTCTTCCGTCTTTTCGATATTCCTTCCGCGGTTCTGCGGTGCAAACATACCCTGTCTCAAGCTGTCGAGATCCTTTTCAAGACCGGATATCTCCTCTTCCTCGCAGAAGCCAAGACAGGATGCAGCACGTATCCCTGCAATACGTCCTTCAATCATTGCCGAGCTTGCTTCCTCAATACCGGAGACATCTCCTGCCGCAAAGATACCCGGTATGGAGGTCTCTCCGTACGCATCTACTACAGGTACTTCACCGCCGCGCCTTGGGTCATCTTCCATCCGGCATCCGGCCATCTTAAGAAGCTGTGACATCGGAGACAGTCCGACCGCTATACAAATCGTATCCGCATCGAAATGCTTCTCCGTGCCGGGTATTGGCCGAAAGCTGCAATCCACCTCACCAATCACAACACCCGTCACATGATCCGTTCCCTCCGCCCTTATAATGGTATGGGAAAGGTAAAATGGAACACCGCACCTTGCTATCTTTGCCGCATGTACTCCATAGCCTCCAATCTTTGGAGCCGCATCGACTACGGCAACCACTTCGCATCCGCACTGCATCAGCTGAAAACTTACTACAAGGCCTACATTTCCGCTGCCGAGCATCAGAATCTTCTTACCAGGCTTTACGCCATGAAGATTCATCAGTGTCTGTGCCGCTCCTGCACCGATGACACCCGGCAGTGTCCATCCGTCAAAGGTTACCATGTTCTCCGCCGCACCTGTTGCGATAAGAATGGTATCTCCTTTATAATGCCGGATCTGTTCCTCTATGCATACGGTAATCTCTTTCTCCTGATACATGCCGATAACCGTTGCATTCAGCTCTGCCTGAACTCCCGCCCTGTCTGCTTCCTCCAGTAACTCTCTTCCGATCCGGTAGCCTCTGATTTTTGCCTTATGCTCTTTGGAGCCAAAAAACTTATGTATCTGTTTAAATAATTGTCCTCCCGGCCTTTCGTTTTCATCAAACACAATGACCGACAAACCTCTTTTTGCCGCCTCAATTGCCGCAGACAAACCGGAAGGTCCCGCACCGACAATAATCAAGTCATATCTTTTCATGATATATCTTCCTCCTTTGCCGATACTCCATACTGTGTCTGAACCTTCATCCCTTCCGACAACGGTGTAATACAAGTTCTGATATTCGGTTTGCCGTCTACGACCATAACACAATCCGTACAGCGGCCTATCGCACAAAAAATTCCTCTAGGCTTATGCTCCTTCTTCGTATACCGATGCACCATAACACCCGCCGCCTTCAATGCAACCGCAATCGGTTCTCCTTCATAACCATCCAGCTCTTTGCCGTCGAATATAAATTTAACAATCCTCCCTTTTTCCGGTACTCCTAAAACAGGGTGTTCCTGGACTCTTTCCATCTGCTTCACCACGCCTTCATCTTATTCCGTTCCCTGCCTTATGCATCAATAACGGCTGTCATCTCGACTTCACATAACTGTGAAGGACGATTCAATTCCGCAACTCCAACAGCGGTAAATAAGGGTTTAAAATCATGGAAGATTTCTGAATATGCCCTGCCAACCTCTCCGCAATCCGACATATGGGTCAAAAAAGCACCTACCTTAATCACATCGGAAGGCTTTGCACCGGCCTGCTCCAACAATTGAACCTGTTTTTGAAAAATATATTTTGCCTGTTCGTAAGGATTTCCTTCTCCATAAACACTTCCATCCGGCTGTACCGATGTCGTTCCGCCAATCATAACCAGGTTCCCCACTTTCACCATTCTGGAATATCCATACTTTTCTTCCAAGGGTGCCCCTGATGAAAAATTCTCTCGATTCATCTGTCATCTTCCTCCTTTTATAATGAAGACCTGCCTGTGAAAGAATAAAGCGGACAAGTCCGCTTCACTCCTTAAATAAAAAGGACGCCCGGATTTCTTCCAGACGTCTTTGCCCCAGCGGTGCTTTCTTTGATGTATTTAGTTATATAGGAATCTTTCTCAACTGTAAAGCAGAAATATAGTTGTTGACATCAACCAAATAGTTGATTATATTTGTATCATATCAGGAAGGATGTGTAATGTAATGAATCAAAGACATTTGGAATATTTCTTGGAAGTGTATAAGCATCAAAGCATAAAAACCGTAGCCGAACAGCTGCATATTTCGCCGCAGGGAATCAGTAAAACAATTCTTGCCTTAGAAAAAGAAATTCAGGAGCCTCTGTTTTACCGAAACGGGAAATCTCTTACCCCGACTCCTGCTGCAACGGTGTTAAAGCATCATGCGGAGAAAATACTGGAAGAATACCGTCTGATACAAAATCGGGAATATCTCTCTCCCACCAGAAAAATTACCTTGAAAATCTTATCCGCCTATGATGTATTACAGTATCTTACGGTTGATTTTATCAAGGACTTTCAGGCTTCCCATATGGACATTCTTCCAATTATTACGGAAACCACAGACAGAATGGCACTGCAGATGCTTCAGGATGAAGATGCGGAGATTGCCCTCCTCCCGGGTCCTCTGGATGATTCCATCTTCTTGGCACAATATCTTTTTTCCAGCCGTTACTGTGCCGTCATCAACAAGTGTCATCCTCTGGCCGGGAAATCCGCTGTCTCATTCAAAGACCTCCATCAACAGCCTCTGGCCATTCGCGGGCGCGAATTTTCTTTATACAATACGCATCAAAGTATCCTGATGCAGCATGGTGCCGAACCGATCAATACCATAGAGACCTCCAGTTATTACATCATTCACCGTATGGCGGAAGCAAATCTTTCTATTGGTGCTTCTCTGGATTATATTGCATTTGCAGACCCGCAACCTCATACGGTTATTCTCCCTTTTGAGGATGAACAGATGATAAAAACGATTTATTTTACGGAAAAAAAACAGAAAACCTTAAGTCCGGAAGCCTCCAGATTCAAAAGTTTTCTGCTTGATTGGATAGAACTGCATCGCGGCGAGTTATTCCACTGGAATTATTAATTACTTACTTTTCCCCGGATTAGATACTGTCAATTATCGTAATTATTTAATGATTACATCGACGATCTGCTCATAGGATGCATCGACCGGAAGCTCAAAGCTTCCGTAATCAATAATGCCGGCATACCCGTGGCTGATCAGATACTGGTTGAAAAGTCCACTCTCCTTAATAACTCCTTGAGCCTTTAACAGTTCCGCAACCTTTTCGGAAGTCATACCCTTCTTTATCTCCACCGTTACGGTCTTTGGTACCGGGGCCTCATCTTCAGCAGCTTCTTCGACAGTACCCTGCGCAGTAACTTCATCAACGTCTGTGGTATCTTTCTCAGCTAAATTGCCAGTGTCCGCTGCTGTATCTTCTTCTGTTGAGCCTTCCGTTTCCGCGGCCTGGTCAGAGGTATCTTCCCGGGTCTGCTCCTCCATGATATCTGACGTCTGCTCCTCCATGATATCTGACGTCTGCTCTTCTACGATATTTGCCTCTTCCTCGGTCTGTCCTGCATCTGCTATGGTTTGTTTATCGGACTCTTCCGGTCCGTCCGACGGCTTCAGTAATCCATCCAGGCTGAAATTTTGTTCCTCCGCTCTCACCATTCCCAATTCTTCCGCTCTTTTCATGATTTCTTCATCCGATAACTGCGGCTTGGAAGAGGCGTGAAAGGAGATAGACAATATCGTTGCACTTAATATAATCCCTATTCCCAAGCCTCTCATATAGTACTTTAATTTCATGGGCCGACACAATATTCCTTCCTGTATTTTCTTTAAAGCTCTTAACGGTACATTAGAACTCTATTTTCCCTTGAACAAATCAATCACCAGCTTAACCTCGCCCTGTCCGAGTTCAAGTGATTTTGATATCTCCATAATTGAATTGCCCTGCTCGTACAGTTCCAGTATCTTTTGATTATTATTTTCGCCCGGTTCCAGCGGCACCCTCTTTATAACCTGCTTAGACTGATTCAATGCATTTTCATCCCTGACTGAACCGGTGTTGCCGGGTACCGTTTCCGGCTCCGTTTTGTTTTCCTGAGAGCCAGTCTTTAATTTTTCATGTGTATCGTCTATTTGACTGATTGTTTTCTTTATTTCGTTTTCCTTTTCGTTAAGCATATTATACAGAAAGACTACTTCTTCATGATTCTGGCTGATTTTTTCAATAACCTGATTTGAAAAGTCATCTACCGCAATAATTTTCTCATTGGACATCCGGCTTAACTCATCCTCGGTCCGGTTGACGGTGTCCTGGACAGCATCCGTAACAATGGAATCGATTTTATCCCGGAGCTTGCTTTCATCCTCTTCCGTCAGCTTCGGTCCGGGCAACTCCTTACCGTCCCCTGACAGTGCTTCTTTTTGTACCGGAGATTTATCGACAAGAAAGCAACTGAATAAAATAATTCCGGCTCCGATTAGGATTAATACTATTTCTAAAGGTGACATTGTTATTCTCCTGTTATATTTTTATGTCTATTGATCCGGGCCGTACCGTATCCGTAGAGGCTTTATTTTTCCCGTTTCCTTTGTCGCCCTGCTTCTTTTTCTGATTCATCGCAGAGTAAGAGTTATTTCCCTTTTCCTTCGCGTCATAACGGTAATCCTCGTTCTCACTTTTACCTGTTTTCACCGCCTTTTGTTGGTTATGCTGTATCTGATTATGAATCTGAGTGCTGATCTGAGCCTGTTCATTCATAGGTCTTTGGCTTTCATGATGCTTAAATACCGATGCTTCCTGCGATTTCGGCGCCATAGTAGCAATTTCAATCGGTGTAATTGTCATACTCTGCTCCCATCTGCGTGCCCTGCACGCTCACAAGTAAATAGGGACCTGTTCCTTCTACAATCCTACTATCTTAATGTCTGCCCTGTCCCGTATGAATCTGGAGTAATGGATTTCACTTCTCACGTAGTAATTCACATCTGATATAATTATTTTCACACCGGGATAGGCTATATTCTGTACACGAATACTGCCGCTGTCATTATTGTTCATTTGGAGTCTCAATTTTTCAAAATCTTCAACGGATTCCTGCAATTCCGTATTGATAGCAATACATTTCTGCGTTAAGGCCCTGACAAATTCCAGTTTATCCTGAGACAATTTCTCACCTGATACCAGCCTCTTTTTATATGTCTCTAAAACCGGCAGTATTTTATCACGGTCTTTCTTCATTTCTGCTATCCTGTTTTCAAGGCTGTGGTACCGGTCTACTATCTCCGGGTCGGTACCCACCACTAAAACAGTGCTGGTTCCCATAGTAGAGCCTACATTCTTTACGGTAATAGAGGAAGTGGAACGTATCTCGCCTCCGGTTATTAATCCTCTTTTACCGCTGACCGTAATTTCTCCCTGCGCAGATACCTTGCTGTGCAGAATCGCTTCCGTCGTAATATATCCGCCGGCCTTCACCACAGCATTTTCAATAAATTTGGTTATAATATTGCTTTTGGATTCCATCCTGCCCTTGCTCATGCCCTGCATTCCGCGTTTCAGTATAATCTGGCCGCCGGCTTTCAAAGTAGCGCCTTCCACCACTCCGTTAACAATAATATCTCCTTTTGCTTCTATGGAATAGCCCGTATTGACATTCCCTTTCACAGCCACATTTCCTTCATAAACAATATCGCCGGTCGAAGCATCCACATCGCCCAATACCTCATAGGTATTGGAAACAAATACTCTGTTATCCGTCAGCATGACATGCCCGTCAACATTAGAATACATGGTCAAACCGTCCTCGGACATATATATATCCTTACCATGCTTTAATATCCGGTTTACTACCTTCTTCGGCTGAATGACGGTTCCGTAGACATCAGTACCTGCCTTCCCCTGAATTGCCGGCATCAGAGTTGCTAATACATCACCCTTCTTTGTAGAACTTATCATATCCAATTTATGAAAATCGACGGTTCCGTCTTCGTTGTGCTTGGGCTTTGAAGTATTATCCGTATTAAAATAATATGTAATAACGGCATCCCTGCCTTCCTCAGGCTTAATGCCCCGTGCAATTAATATATCTTCACAATACCTCCTGTTTTTCAGGAAGAATTGAATCTCATTCGTATCAATTCCAAATTTCACACCGGACTGTGTCAAGCGGTTTATAATCTCAGCTTCATTCATCAGCTGCCCGTCCGGTGACGGCGGGTAGAACCTGGCTATTGCCTTCATTTTATCCTGTGAAACGGTTACTCTGACATATTCATCTATAGGAGGGAGTTGCATTGAAAAAAGTCTGGCATCCGTCTGACTCTCTCTTGACAATGCAATGGCGTCGACTAAAGCCTTTAAATCATAATCATTCAATCGTTTATCAAGCAGATAATTACAAATATCGTCGTAAGAAACAGGCTGTCCGTCTCCGGTAGCAGGATACAGCCGTATATATGTCCCATCCGATTTTACAACTAATTGAAAATATGCATTCCTCTTCTCCATAAGCCCCTCCTCTTCGTCCACATCAGTAGACAGGCTCTATATTCCCATTAGTATCTCTATGTTATTCCCTAATCGCAACCGCATTTTCTGCAATGCCTTTGTATGCAGCTGGGATACCCTTGATTCGGATACCTCCAATATTGCACTGATTTCCTTTAGGGTTAAATCTTCATAATAATATAGCACAATTACCTTCTTTTCCTTCTCCGTCAATAGTTCCAACGCATTAATCAGTATCTGCTTTAACTCCTGTTTCTCTACCACCCTGTCCGGCGGATCGTACTGTGTACTGAGACTGGATTCCATTCTGACCTCACTGCCCTGCTCCAGATATTCATCCAGCGACAGCAGGTTTGAGACATTCGTCTGCATCTGCCATGCATCAAATTCCTCTACCGATATCTCCAATTCGTGAGCAATCTCTTCATTAGAAGCCATCCGGCCCTGTTCCGCCTCTATTTTATGATAAGCCGCATCAATCTTTTTCTGTTTCTGCCTTAATGTTCTGGGAATCCAATCCATTTTCCGTATCTCATCCAGAATAGCACCGCGAATCCGAAAGCTGGCATAGGTCTCGAACTTTACACCTTTACCAAAATCAAACTTGTCAACAGCGTCTATCAAACCAAATACACCATATCCGACCAAATCGTCATACTCAACGTTATAACCCAAATACATACTCAACCGGCCTGCCACAATTTTGACTAAGTTAGCATATTCAATTATGATTTTCTCACGTACTTCGGTAGATTTGGATTTGCTGTAATCATCCCAAAGCCTTGCTCTGCTTTCGTCATTCATAAATAATGCTCCTTTTGTTCATCTATTCCTTTTCTTCACCGACATCTGCCGTATCCGTACTCTGTTCTTCCTCTGCCTGTTCCGGTTTTTCTGTCTTTTTCCCGGAAGCAGTTACTTTCGTAATCACTATTGTTACAATCTTCCCAAGAATATAAAATAAAATCAAGACCAATAATAAGCTTTTCAGATAATCAAGCAGTTCTACCTTATTTATAATATTAACCACACATGCAACAGCACCGGCCGCCAGCATTACAGCGGGAGCTATATATCTTTTCTGCATACTATAATCCTCTTACTAACCTATATTTGCGGTACGTCCAACCTGAAACAGTTATAAAACTTTAAGCGGTTTACCGACAGACTTTACATAAAGCTCGCCTGTCTCCGGATAAAATTCTATCGTTCTACCATAATTTAATCCAGTATCTTCGGCTGATATGCGGATACCCAAATCCAGCAATTTTGTTTTGCTTGCTTCTACATTACGTTCTCCAATTCGAAGCATCTCACTGTTGGCACTGAAAGCAAACATCTGAGCACCACCGGCTATCTTGGCAATAAGCCTGCTCCGGCTGGCCCCAATCAACAGCAGCTTCTCAATCAGTGCGTCGATTCCGGTATCCGCAAATTTCGCTAAATTTTCATTGTTCCTTATCTTAGTACTGTCCGGCAGCATGATATGGACCATGCCGGCAGCCTTGCAGCAGGAATCATATAATACGATACCCACGCAGGAGCCCAATCCCAGTGTCGTAAGCGCATTGGGAGCCATGCAGACATTTAAGTCTGCCATTCCAACTTTTATCATTTCACTCATACCCCCACCTATAATCCTAAAGATGTCAATATGACATCATATGATTCAAGTGTGGGTATCAGTATGAAATATCCATTAACATCGGAATCATCTTTTAAAAACTGCGTTTCAATGATCAGTGCCTTATCGCCAAGCTTCCCAAATTCTATTGCCGGAACACTTAAGATTGCGCCTGCCATGTCAATTGACATGTAAGGGACGCTGGAATCGATCCGTATATTAGTCAAGGTCGCAAGTGAGGTAAGATAAGCTCCGGCTATGATATTACCGATTTCCTTTAATGCCGACAGCTCCATTTCCGTAAATTCTTCCACATTTTGCGCCGAGCCTCCCATCAGTAGATTCAGCAAATGATGAGCGGATGTCTGCTCCAGCATAAACATCATCATACCGTTGATTTCACCTTCCAGGGTTATCAGGATTCCGACTACTATATTTTCGGCTCCTCCCACCATATCCGGCAAATCCTTGAATTCCAGCAGGGCAACCGTAGGAACGCACATATCCACCTTACCGTTTATTAAAGTAGATAAGGCCGTAGTTGCATTACCTGCCCCGATGTTTCCAATTTCTTTCAAAACATCAAACTGCATACTGTTCATTTGGTCCAAGCTTCTGTTTGACAATGAAAACACCCCTTAAACACTTTCTTTATCAACAATTACGGATGAAATATTAAGTAATGAGATCAAACCGTCCTTATGCTTTCCAATGCCGCTTAAGTAACCGTTCTTATCCTGTACTCCGCTGTTTGTTACCTTTTCTATACTGCTTTCATCCAATGTTACCACTTCTTTCACTTCGTCCACAATGATGCCAATTGCATACTGCGGTTCCAGCTTAATAATGATGATCCTTGTTGCACTTGTAAATTCATTCTCTTCCAGCCCGAATTTCAGGCGGATGTTCATGACCGGAATGATTTCACCTCGAAGATTTATGACACCTTTAAAATAATGCTGAGCCATAGGGACTCTGGTGATTCTCTGCATCCTGACAATATTGTCCACATATTGGATATCGATACCGTATTGCTCATTACCGATATTTACTACTATGTACTGTTTCAAATCTGCTGTAGTATAATTTGCTTCCATAATTCCTCCATTCCGCCACCGACGGCCATTACCTATACTAAAGTATTAACGTCCAGAATCAGGGCAACCTCGCCGTCACCCAGAATCGTAGCCCCGCCTATAATCTTATTGTTATTAATGTACTTTCCGATCGATTTGATAACGATTTCCTGTTGTCCGATCAAGTTATCCACAATGATTCCGGCCAGCCTGTCACCCTTCGATACGATAACTACGGTAAGATTATCCGTCTGTCCTTCGGTCTTTGGCACGGATAATACCTTATCCAGCCGAATCAGCGGTATTACGGTACCACGGAGGTTGATGACTTCCTTTGAATGAACGTATTTAATTTCAGACTGCATTACATCTTCTATCGTCTGTATACAGCCTAAAGGTATCGCATACTTCTCAGGCCCTAATTCCACCATAAGCGCCTGTATGATCGCAAGTGTCAGCGGTAAACGGATCGTAAAGTTACTGCCTTCCCCTAATTTCGTTTTTGCTTCAATATCCCCGCCAAGAGCTTCTATCTTCGTTTTTACGACATCCAGGCCCACGCCGCGTCCGGATACATCGGTTACCACCTCGGCCGTAGAAAAACTCGGCTTAAACAACAGGTCTATGAAATCCTTGTCGGTCATGGATTCTGCCTGCTCTTCTGTTATCGCTCCCTTATCCAGTGCCTTTCTCTTTACCTTCTGCACATCGATTCCGGCACCGTCATCTCTGACTTCAATGACAACGTTATTACCGTCCTGATAAGCATCCAGGAATACGGAACCCATCTCCGGCTTTCCGGCGGCAATTCTCTCCTCGTTGCTTTCCAGCCCGTGGTCCGCCGCATTACGGAGCAAATGCATCAGAGGGTCACCGATCTCATCAATAACGGTACGGTCAAGCTCTGTCTCTTCACCGGTCATATACAGCTCCATTTTTTTGTTCAATTTCTTGGACAAATCACGGATCATTCTCGGGAAACGGTTCACTACGCTTTCAATCGGAACCATTCTTACTTTCATGACCGATTCATGCAGATTCGTAGTAACACGCTCCAGATATTCTATCTGCTCGTTGAACCCGGTTTCATCCTTGGAACTCTTATCGGTCGTACTGATGGAAACCAGTCCGTTTTTCGCAATAATCAATTCGCTTACCAGGTTCATTAATACGTCTAATTTCTCAATATCAACCCTGACGGAACGGTTAACCACCGGCTTGCTCGTCTGCTTTGCCGCCGCGCCGGTATTCCCTTTGCCTGAAATTTCATCCGGCCTGTTAGCTTTCTCCTTCTTATTCTCAGAGCGTTCATTCACTTCGCCGGCCAGTTCGTTCATATCTTTCTGGTCCAATTCCAGCTTTTCAATTACGACATCTTTAATCTCGGATATATTAAGGACGGCATTCTTTACCTTGTCCAGGTTTGCCTTGGTTATAAGAATTACACTAAAATCCAGGTCAAACTTCTCATCCTCGATATCCTGGACCTCAGGCTGGGACTTGATAATATCCCCCAGACTCTCCAGCGCCTTGAATACCAGAAAAGCCCTGGCTGCTTTCAATATACAGTACTCCTGGATATAAACGGTCATGCCAAAAGCATTCATCCCCAGGTCATTTGCCTTTTGGATCGCCCTTTTCTCATAATCCGCCATAGACAGATTCTTATATTTCACGGAATCACTCTGGGCAGCAGCGGCAACGCCCGCAGGAGCTGCAGAAACCTGTACCGCAGGAGCCTCCTGCTTCTCTTCCTTTGCGGTTTCCTTTCCCAAACCTATGTTAAGTATGCTATTTAACTGATTTATGATATCTTCATTGTCTTCCGTTCCTTCATCGGCACTTTCCTGAATATTGCTAAGATATGCTTCCAGTGCGTCGAGCCCTTTAAACAGAACGTCCACCAGCTCAGCGGTAACACTCATCTTACCGTTACGTATCTCCGTAAACACATTCTCCATGTCATGTGTCATGCGCTGCATTCTCTTATAACCCATAGTTCCTGCCATACCCTTTAAGGAATGGGCAGCCCTGAATATTTCATTAATCGTTTCCTGATTGTCAGGTTCCGTTTCCAGGATTAACAGTTGCTCATTTAAGCTTTGTAAATGTTCTTTTGTTTCATCGATAAAAATCTCAAGATATTGACTTACATCCATTTTATCGCACCTCCATGTTCTTATTAATGGCATCGGCAATCTGATTGATAGGCACTATCTCATTTGCCAGCCCTGCTTCCGCTACAACCTTAGGCATTCCGTAAACCGTACAGGTAGCCTCGTTTTGTGCAATTACATAAATCTCTTTCTTTTCCTTAAGTTGCTTGATTCCATGCGTTCCATCTCCCCCCATGCCGGTTAAAACTACACAGGTAATCCTGTCGAAATCAGAGTTCGCCAGAGATTCAAACAATATGTCCGCACAGGGTTTTAGTCCTTTTCGTGCAGCTTCCGATGTTACCGATAACTGCTCGGTTCCGTCTTTTAAAGTATGCAAGCGCATCTGGCTGCCGCCCTTAGCAATGTATACCACCCCTTGGGCAAGGATTTCCTCATGTTCGGCTTCCTTTACCCTGAGCTGGCTCAATTCATTCAAACGGTTGGCAAGTGAGGCTGTAAATCCCTCAGGCATATGCTGGACAACCAGAACACTGCAGTCCAGGCTTGTCGACAGAAGAGGTATCACCTGTTGAAGCGCCTTGGGCCCTCCGGTAGAGGAGGCTACCACAATCAATTTTTTTGTATTATTTCCCGGATGCCTGGTATTACTCTGTTTGGCCGGATGAACCACAGGCTTTTCCGCCGGCTGCTGTGAAACCTCCGGCTGCCAAACGGGAATAATTTCTTTTACGGAGTCCGGATACAATTTCGTAGCTACCGCCAGACAATCGATAATCTTGTTTTTAAAATTATCGCTCTTAATTTCATAAAAGCTGTCCGGTTTCGTTACAAAATCAAATGCCCCTAATTCCAAAGCCCGTATCGTTTCCTTCGTTCCTTCCTTTGCAATCGTACTTACGATAATGATAGTAGCCTTTAACCTTTTCTTGTTCAGTTCTTCCAGGAGCTCCAAGCCATTCATCACCGGCATATTGATATCTAATATAATGGCATCGTATGCTTCCTTGTCCTGTACTAACAGGTTTAAAGCTTCCATCCCGTTATTTGCTACCTTCGAAACATGAAACCTTTCATCCAAGTTAATTATATCAGAAAGTACCCTTCTCATGAGTGCAGAGTCATCAACTACTAAAACTTTTTTCTTCATAACAACCTCCACTTAGTCAAGTCCTTTTTCTCTTCTTCGTTTCAGACGGTCTTCCTCAAATATGAATCTTATAATAGCCTCTCGTTCCTCCCTGCCAATATCTTTAAACTGTACCCTGTGTTCAAAAAATCCGGGACGGTTGGTCATCTTGCCGGAAGTAATCACTTTCACATGAAGGGTATGACTTTTTCTGTCATTCAGATAAATTTTCATCAATACGGCATCATTCACATCTATGGGGTTACTTGAATGAAAACGAGCGCCGCCGCCGCTAATATCGGTGATCGTACCTTCATACCAAACCTTTTTATAAACCTCGAGAGAATCCTGACAGATTTTCCTGTCGGCTTCATTTAGGAAACTATCCTCTTTGACCTGGTTTTCCAGGACCGTCTCAGCTTCCGTAATCACATGGTATGTAGTATCAAGGCTGCACTCCAAACGATAATACTGCCTTCTCTGGAATTTCTCCAGCTCCGAAAGAAACTGAACCTCCAGTATGTAAATATTCTGTATCTTGTACCGTTCCGTTATGACGGCCTTGCACTGGTATAAGCCTTTGACCGTATAAAAGCAAAGTACATATTTATCACCAATCGACAGAGGAATAATTCTTCCCTTTTCAATGGGCATGGCAATCTTTGCTTTATCATCCCCGCTTAAATCCAGTAACTGGCTGAGATAAGTCCGGCTGCCTGAGGGTTCATTCTCCTTCGTTTTTAATTTCTGCAGCTCCAATCTATCTCCGATCGATAAATATTCTCCTATCATTCAGATTCTCCCTATATGCCTTGTTTACTTTACTAACTTTATTCGCAGTAAATTATTGAATAACTGTGCGATACCTTTCTTTAACTGAACATCCTGGGACTTGCTCTCACACAGGGTATTGGCAAGCTCAAGTATGGCCCTGGTGGACGGCGCATTCGGGTATAATACGGAATACGGCTTTTGCTGCATAACTGCCTTTGATACATTCGTATCCTGAGGTATTGCGCCTAAATACTCCAATTTTATATTCAAGAATTTATCTACGACAAGATGTAATTTATTATATAATTCAACAGCTTCTTCATAGGAGTTGACACGATTGGCAATCATCTTAATATTGTCGGCTGAGAATTCAACTTTCCTGTTCAATGCCTTTAACAATGCGTACGCATCCGTTATGGAAGTCGGTTCCGGAGTTGCTATCAATAGTACCTCCGAACTGGCAGTCACAAATTCCAGAACACTGTCATTGATTCCTGCTCCGGTATCTATAATAATTATATCGGCAATTTCATCCAATTCAAATAATTTCCTTGTAAGAAATATGATTTGATCCCTTGTAACATTGGTTAGTTCCTGAATTCCGGAACCTCCGGAAATGAACCCGATCCGTTCCGGGCCTTCCGTTATAATATCCTGCAGACCTTTACCGCGGAATATCAGATCGGCAAGATTGTATTTCGGACGGATACCCAACATGATTTCCACATTGGCAAGTCCAAAATCAGCATCCAAAATAACGACACGTTTCCCAAGTCTGCTCATTTGGATACCGAGATTAACCGATACACTTGATTTGCCGACGCCTCCTTTTCCGCTTGTAACAGTAATCACTCTGGCAATCTTTCTGGGCTGGCTTTGCTTCTTTATTATATTTCTTAATTGTTGTGCCTGGTCCATTAATCATTGCCTCCTAACAACTGCTTTGCAGTATCCTGAGTGTCAATCTTTCCGATATCATCAGGGACATTCTGCCCCCATGTAATATACGATAAGTCGGCATTCGTCAACATTCTGATATTATAGATGTTGCCGACGGAAATCGTTTCATCCAGTTTTGTAAACAAGAGTCTGTAGTTTGTAATTTCGGAATATTTCTCTGTTATTTTTACCAGGTCGTTATATTTTGTCGTCGCACTCAGTACCAGATAGATTTCCCGTACGTCTTCATCCACGGAATGAATAATCCTGCTTATATCATTCTGCTGCTCATCGTTTTTATGAGAGCGCCCGGCAGTATCGAACAGTACGACATCGTAATCCTTAAACTCGTTATAAGCTTCCTTAATCTCATCATCCGTATAGATTACCTTCATTGGAATTCCAAGTATACCGGCATAGGTTCTTAACTGTTCCACCGCAGCGATCCGATAGGTATCAGAGGTGAGCAATGCCACTCTGGCCTTTTTCGTCAGCTTCAGGCTGGAAGCAATCTTTGCGATCGTTGTGGTTTTACCGACTCCGGTCGGCCCTACAAAGAAGATGAATTTCAGCTTATTTTCCTCCAATTCAATGGTGCGGGGCTGGCCTAACTTCAATATGATCTTCTGGTAAATGCTTGAAAGTATGTTGTCAAGCGTAGCATCCTTTCTGAACTTCCCTTCGATTTCGCTGATCAATTGATTGACATACCTTTCGTCCACTTCATTCCGGATCAGCTGATTATAGATAAGCTGTATGAAAGCCATATTCTGCTGAAGTCCGTCAGGCTTTTCCTCTTCGGCATTATCGCCTTTCTTATCATTTAACTGCTGTTCCAATAAATCCTGCAAATTATTCAGTTTTCTTTCAATTGCCGAGCTGTTGGCCCCCTTATCGGTATCTGTATTATCCGTCTTTTCTGCGACCGGTTCCTCCTGGTCGTAAATGATATTGGGATTTAATTTGACTGCCTTCTTCTCCGGAACAGCTTCCTTTTTTTCATAAACAGCCGTGTCATCCACAGCCGCCGTCACTTCAACGGTCGGTTTATGAAAAAGCTTATAAATGCCTTTGGGTGATATTGTTTTTATATTCATCACTATGGCATCTTTTCCTAATTCTTCCTTAGCAAGCATAATTGCTTCGGTTTCCGTATTAGCCTGAAACTTTTTTATAATCATTATGCCGTCACCATCCCTACTGATTGTAATTCTACCGTTGAATCTATCTCATTGTATGAAATTACGATTAGGTCCTTAAAGTAGTCCTGTGTTAATTTCTTAAAATACATTCTTACGATCGGAGAAGTTATAATGATCGGATTCTTACCGAGATTCTCAAGCTTCTCGATTTCTTCCTGAACGGAATGAATAATATCCTGCGTCTTCTCCGGATCGATTGCCAGATAGGAGCCCTGTTCCGTCTGCTTAACGGCCCCCATAATATCCTGTTCAATCTTCGGATCTAATGTCACAACGCTTGTAGTTTCGTTCGAAGTAAAGAATTTATTTGATATGGCGCGTTTTAATGCCTGCCTCGCATATTCCGTAAGGACATCGGGGTCTCTGGTCGTCGCGGCATAGTCTGCCAGTGTCTCAAAGACAGAGATCAGATCCCTGATCGATATTCCCTCCTTCAAAAGGTTCTGCAGGACTTTCTGTATCTCACCGACACTCAGTAATTTAGGCACCAGTTCCGAAACAAGTGTCGGATTGGCTTCCTGTACATTGTTAATAAGATTCTGAACATCCTGTCTGGTAAGCAGCTCATGTATATGGGTACGTATGATTTCCGTTAAATGCGTCGCTATTATGGACGGAGGATCCACAACCGTATATCCAAGTGATTCCGCTCGTTCCCGCTGACTTTCCGTGATCCATATCGCAGGAAGATGGAAGGAGGGTTCAAAGGTCGGTATTCCGGTAATCTCTTCCTCCACATAACCGGGGTTCATTGCCATATAGTGGTCAAACAGAATCTCCCCTTCACTGATCGGAATCCCCTTGATCTTAATCACATACTGATTGGGATTTAGCTGGATGTTATCCCGTAAACGTATCATAGGAACGACACAGCCTAACTCCAATGCTATCTGCCTTCGGATAAGCACTACCCTGTCCAGCAGGTCTCCGCCCTGGTTCACATCGGCGAGCGGGATGATTCCATATCCGAACTCCAATTCTATCGGGTCAACCTGTAACAGGGATACCACATTCTCAGGCCTCCTGATCTCATCGCCGGAGCTTTCTTCCGCGGTTGCCTGGCTTTCGATCTCATTAACCTCAATTTTGTTTGCAATGACCCTCCCGGTTACGATAAGAGCCACTCCGTAGGTACAGAACACGAGATCCGGCAACGGAGTAACGATTCCAAGGAAAATCATGCTGCCGCCTACCATATACAGTACCTTGGGAATGGAAAAGAGCTGCTTTATTAATAAATCTCCCGTATCGGACTCCTTTGATACCTTTGTTACAAGGATACCGGTTGCCAGGGATATCATTAACGCGGGGATCTGGCTTACCAGCCCGTCACCGATCGTCAATATGGTATACCGATCAAAAGCTTCTCCGGCAGGCATACCGTCCCGGATCATACCCATAACCATGCCGCCGGCAAAGCTGAACAATGTAATAATCAGGCCGGCAATGGCATCTCCCTTTACATACTTGGTAGCACCGTCCATAGAACCGAAGAAGGTAGATTCCTCCTGGATCTTTTCACGGCGTTCCCTGGCCTGTGCATCATTGATGGCGCCGGTATTCAGATCGGCATCGATAGCCATCTGCTTTCCGGGCATTGCATCCAGCGTGAACCTGGCGGAAACCTCCGCAACTCTCTCGGAGCCCTTATTGATAACCATGAACTGAACGATCAGCAGTATAAAGAATACAATAATACCGATGACAGGGTCCCCGCCGCCGACAAAGCGGCCGAAGGTTTCAACCACTCTTCCCGGATCTCCCGTTGTCAGTATCAGCCTGGTGGAAGATACATTCAACGACACCCTGAATATTGTGGTAAAGAGCAATATGGTGGGAAAGGAAGCCATATTTAATACTTCAAGGGAAAACAGGGCATTGAATAAAACAATCATTGCAATCGAGATATTCATGGCAAGCAATATGTCCAGCAAAAATTTCGGTATCGGTACAATCAGAAAAACCAAAGCCGACATAATATATAAGCCAATCGCCAAATCTGTTTTTTTCATCGAACCCCGCCCCCTTTCTTCCTGTCAGTCAATTATGGATGTTTATTTCGCTTTGTTATTCAAGCCATATACATAAGCGAGCACCTCCGCCGTCATCTGGTACAGCTCCGGCGGTATTTCGTTGCCGATTTCAACATTATAATACAGCATCCTTGCAAGAGGCTTGTTTTCAACGATAACTATTTTATTCTCTCTCGCAATCTCTTTTATTTTCAACGCCAGATAATCAGCACCCTTTGCCAGTAAAACGGGTGCTTCGGCAGTCTCTTTATCGTATTTGATAGCCGCTGCAAAATGGGTGGGGTTGGTGATTACCACGTCCGCCTCCGGCAGCTGCTGCATCATTCTTCTTTGAGATGCTTCACGCATCTTGCTTCGTATCTTACCTTTAATCTGAGGATCTCCTTCGGACTGTTTATACTCATCCTTAACTTCCTGTTTCGTCATCCTCATGTCTTTTCTGAACTTAAACTTCTGATATATGTAATCCGCAACTCCGATTATAACAAAGATGAAACTGATCTTCATTCCCAGATCAAGCACAATATTACCTATGAACAGGATTGCCGCAGTCATATCCATATTATAAAGCATTCCTAAAATGTATTGCCTGTTCTTAAGCGTACTGTACACCACATAGACAATTACCGCAATCTTTAATAGCTCTTTTCCCATTTCCAGCAGCTTGTCCATTGAAAAGATCCTTTTAAAACCGCTGACCGGATTGAACTTACTGAATTTCGGCGAAAGGGGTTTGGTCGTTATCAGCCATTTTACCTGAAACATGTTGACAACGATCACCGCCACAAAGGAAATAATCATTAACGGCACTATGATTTTCAGAATAGAAAACAAGCCATCCTGCAATAAGCTTTGAGCCGTATTATTGTTAAATTCCTCTCCGGCATATTTTTCAATACTGCTATAAGACTTTATGTAATTTGAAATAAAGCTGTTATAGATATTTCCTATAAACATCTTAATGGATAAGAACAGGGTAAGCAGGGAAACGGCTGTAACCAGTTCCGTACTTTTAGCGACCTGTCCCTCTTTCCTTGCCTCGGATAATTTCTTCGCTGTTGGTTCTTCTGTTTTTTCACCGCCGGGACCTTCTTTGGCGAAAAACTGCAATCGGTATTTAAAAAGGTGCTCCATCTGCTTCATTCCTTCTAAATGGCAACTATTCATTTCACTCCGTAAACCGCCAAACATATGTAACCCGTTTTAATTTATGTAATCAGGATAAAGCATTCACTGCTGCTTTCATCATATCTATCATCTCTTGAAAGATGAAATCGGAAACAGTGGGAGTAAAGCCGACAAGAAGAAAAAGTACCGACAAACCGACTAATACCTTCAACTGTAAACCGATAACAAACATATTCATCTGCGGGGCTATCTTAGCCAGGATAGCCAGAATTGAATTTAAAATCAGGGTAGCCGCAAATACCGGAAGCACAATCCGGAATCCTATAATAAAATAATCCTTTGTGAACTTCAGCATAAGTAAGTAGATTTCCGGTTTAATCACCACTTCCCCGACGGGAATGATTCGAAAGGTATCGGCTAACGCTGTAATAATATAGTAATGCAAATTTGTTACCAGCATCATCAGCATAACCAGATAGGTATAAAAATTACTGGTAATCGTTGTCTGTATGCTGGAAACCGGATCGAATTCATTTACCATCGAGAATCCGATTTCCATATCCATAAAATGTCCGGAAAAGGAAAGTATGTAATAACTGATATTGGTAAAGAACCCAATAATCAATCCAAGTAAAGCTTCATTTACCACCAGGAGGGCATATTCTATCACCGTCTGATACCGGACTGCCGATACCGGTACCGCCTGATACAGTATGATAGCGAAAAACAGGGAGAAACCAACCTTAACTCTCTGCGGAACATCCCTCAAGCTAAAAAAAGGAGCAACATAAATAAACGTAGTGATCCTCACAAGTATCAGCAAAAAAACATCTAAATACTCTGTCGTAAACATTATACGGACCTAATATAGTAGCCGAAATTCATAAACAGTTCCACCGCAAAGTCTCTCACCTCTGAAAAAATCCAGTTGCCGAAAAGAGCTAATACCAGGAACACGGCTATAAGCTTCGGAACAAATGTGAGGGTTTGTTCCTGAATTGAGGTTACCGTCTGCAAAATGCTTACTATCAGCCCCACAATAAGAGAAGCAATCAGCATAGGAGCCGATACCTTGATAATCAGCCATAAGGTCTGCCTGGCTATATCAACAACAATGTTTTCATTCATAACAGGTTCCTCCGGTTATCTAATAGAAAGTTCTGACCAGCTGTCCGATGATCAAGTTCCATCCGTCTGCCATAATAAAAAGGAGAATTTTAAAAGGCATGGAAATTGTTGTCGGCGGAAGCATCATCATACCCATTGACATAAGTGTAGACGCTACTACCATATCAACAACGATAAACGGTATGTAAATCAAAAAACCAATGATAAAAGCCTGTCTTAATTCACTAATAATAAAAGCCGGGATAATGACCGTTGTCGGAATCTCATCGAAGGAGTCAACAGTGTCGATTTTTGCGATATTCATAAAAAGCTTCAGGTCCTTCTCATCCCTTATCTGTTCCAGCATAAACTTCCGGATCGGCGCAATACCGGCGGTATAAGCTTCTTCCTGTGTAATTTCACCTCTTGATAACGGCTGAATCGCATTATTGTTAATGTCAGTAAACACAGGATTCATGATAAAAAAAGTGAGAAATAATGCAATTCCGATCAGTATCTGATTCGGAGGCGTCGTCATCGTTCCGAGCGCCGAACGTACAAAGTGCAGAACGACCAGTATCCTGGTAAATGAGGTCACCATTATTAATATGGAGGGAGCCAAAGATATCAGGGTAATGATTAACAGTATCTGTAAAGTCGAAGATAAACCCTTGCCGTCCGTCCCTGTATCCATGCTGAATCGGACGGGGCCCACATTCCCTTCAATACCGGCGGCGGAAGTATCTCCGTCTGAGGTGCTGCCGGTCGGATCATTCCTGCTGCCTGCGGCCGCCGTATCGCCTCCGGCCGGATTACCTGCCGAAGCCGAAGCATAAACAGGGGTAATCGAAAGAAAGGTCAATATACATATCACAAATAAGATTCTGATCATTCTTTTCATATTTCTTAAGTGTTTCTTTATATATACAGTCATGGATACCAACCCTTACTCATGATCCGTTTCCCGATCATCTTTCTCTTTATTATCTTCACGCCTGCCCGCAATTCTTGTCAGGACATCCAGAAATTTAATATCCTTCTTCTCAGATTGTTCCTGCCGGATCAAGTCATTTTCCTGCAGTTCGGTGATGAACTCAATTTCATTCTTGCCTATTGCAATAACGATGTATTTCTTCCCTATCTGCACCAGCTGCAGATACCTGTTTTGTGCTATGCGAAAGGTTTCGAGCACCTTAAAATTGCCCTTCCTCATCTGACCTAATTTAATACCGCCGACAAACCTGGTAGTATAATAGGTAACTATCAGAATTACGACAAACAGAACAAGGAGTCCCATCAACTGTAAGACATTACTCATACCCGAGGTCCCCTTATCCGATAATCCCATCTCCAAAGCAGTCATATCAGCCTACCGCTTTTTTAACAGCCTCAAGCACTCTGTCAGCCTGAAAAGGTTTTACGATAAAATCCTTCGCTCCCGACTGAATAGAGTCAATTACCATAGCTTGCTGTCCCATAGCGGAACACATTATAATATTCGCACTTGGGTCCGCTGTTTTTATCTTCTTTAACGCCTGAATGCCATCCATCTCCGGCATGGTAATATCCATCATAACCAGGTCCGGTTTGGTTTCATTATACTTCTCCACCGCTTTCACGCCATTTTCAGCTTCACCGGCAATGGAATAACCGTTCTTGGTTAAAATGTCCTTAATCATCATTCTCATAAAAGCAGCATCATCACAAATTAATATACTTTTTGCCATTTTCGATTTCTCCTATCATGTGTATTAATTATTGTTATTTCACTATTTCAGTAACCCTGATACCAAAGGATTCTTCAATTACAACAACTTCCCCTTTTGCAACAAACTTGCCGTTCACAAGGACGTCTATCGGTTCTCCGGCAAGCTTATTAAGCTCTATGATCGTACCGGGTGAAAATTCCAATATTTCCTTAATCGACTTACTGGTCCGACCAAGCTCCACCGTAACCTCTAAGGGAACATCCATGATCAGATCGATATTCTCGGGCTGGGCAACCGGAGCCTGAGGTGTTGTAAACGGCTGAAACTGTGCCTGCTGAACGTTCACATCCTGAACCGGCGGCATCATATAGTTATAACTCGTGCCTGCAAACATATTCTGCGTTCCCTGAGCCGGCTGCGCAAAAGGAATCTGGCCCTGCTGCATCTGACCGGGGTCCTTATTATCCGGCTTCGGCTGATTTACCGGCTGCGCCGCCTTACTTTCCTGTCCGTCAGCAGCGGACGTTTTATTTTTTGCCTGAGTATCCCCGATAAACTTCTGATACAGGTCTCTTGCAAAGTCAAACGGATACAGCTGCATCAATTCACTGTCCACCAGTTCTCCGATCTCCATTTTAAAAGATACCTTCACAAAAGTTTCCTTCAGAAAAGGCACCACCGCCTGATCGTCAATCGAACCGTTTAAATCCACCAAATCGGCTTTCGGAGGACTGATATCGACCCGTTTCCCCAGCATGGAGGAAATGGATGTGGCAGCCGATCCCATCATCTGGTTCATGGCCTCGCTGATGGCACTTAAGTGCAGTTCCGAAAGCTCATTATCAACGTTGGAACCGTCACCGCCCATCATTAAATCGGTAATTACCTTAACATCATTCTCCTTCAATATTAAAATGTTACTGCCATCCAGTCCGTCTTTATAGTATATTTGTATAAAAACGCAGGGACGATCATAGCTGTCGGCCAAATCCTCCCAAGTTGCATAGGACACTACAGGAGTAGTTATTATTACCTTCTGATTCACTAAGGAGGATAAAGTAGTTGCAGCGGTTCCCATACTGATATTCGATACTTCGCCTATTGCATCCTTCTCCGCTTCCGATAATGAGTCCGAATGACTGTCGGCCGCATTATCAATGTCGGAGTTTATCCCGCTTAGAAGTGCATTAATCTCTTCTTGAGATAACATCCCGTCCATAAAGTTACTCCTCTCTTATTATTGATGAAATTCTTACTGCGTAAGAATCTGCATAAGCGCCCGGCAATGCCGTAAACTTATTAATATTCCCCACATAAATATTAAGTTCATCTTCAACCTTACTGTTTAGCTTAATGATATCGCCTCTTTGCAGGCCCAGAAAATCGTTAACCGATATGGTACTCTTGCCAAGAACAGCTTTAATGGGTATTCTGGCTTTTGCTATGGCGATTTCAATAATATCCTGATAGGTAGCATCATCCTTAACCTGCATCGTAGAAAACCAGTACTTGGTATTCAATTTATCAATAACGCTTTCCACACATGTATAGGGAAGGCAGATATTCATCATCCCTTCGACATTGCCTATCTTGATATTCATGGTTATAATTGATGTCATTTCGCTGGGGGCAATGATTTGTGCGAATTGAGAATTCGTCTCAATCCGGATCAGTCTCGGTTCTACAGCAATAACATTGGACCACGGTTCACTCAGCAGGTTCGTACATACATTAAAGATTCTCTCGATAATAATAAGCTCTATTTCAGTAAAGTCTCTCGATTTATCCAGAGGGAGCCCGCCTCCGCCCAGCATTCGGTCTACCATAGCATAGCCGAGATTATCGGCCAGTTCAATTATGATATTCCCTTTTAACGGAGAGAAATCTATAATTCCCAATAAGACCGGATTCGATAAAGCATTGGCAAATTCGGAATAGGCCACAGCTTCGGAATTCATAACCTCAACCTGCACATTTTTCCTCAAATAAGCCGGTAAATTCGTAGAAAGCAGCCTTCCGTAGTGTTCGAAAATAATCTCCAAGGTTCGAAGGTGTTCCTTTGAAAATTTGGAAGGTCTGGCAAAATCGTAATTTTTTACCTGCTTCTCACCACTGTCTTTAAATTCATCCGCGTCTAATTCACCACTGCTTAATGCCTTAAGCAGGTTGTCTATCTCGTTTTGAGACAGGACGTCACCCATTGTCGATACCTCCCGATATTACTATCTACTATGATAACACATTATTCAAATAAAATCATCAAAATGTTTTATTCTACGACTAATTTTCCAACAGACACACTGATGATAAAATCGGATTGGAATTTCTCCTGTACTCTTTTTAAAATTTCTTCTTTTATCTTTTCCTTGTTATCCGTTACGTCATCAACCGTGTATTTTGAAAATTCATCGGATATAATCTCTTTTAAAGGATCTATGTTACTGGCAATCATCGGATTAAGAGTTTCATAATCCTTTGATTTCGTATTGACGGAAAAGGACACCGATACCAGGGCATAATGCGCCTTCGAATCATTCGGGCTCTTCTTAAGGCTGATCGTAATATCGTCCGGTATCTGAAAAGTCTCAATATCCTGAATGGCAACCTCATCCGGCTTTTCCAAAGGAGAATCGATCTCCAGGTCAATATTGGATGCCACCTTGGCAATCAGCTTATTGGTTCTCATTGATGTCGGTACCACAGTAAAAACAATGACCGCAGTTAAAACCATATTCATTAGTGATAATGCTAAAATAACAATAGTCAAAAGATTTTTCTTCATAGTTATTAACTCCCATCTGCTCTGCATTTTTTATTTATTGTATATTTTTATTTCAACACGCCGGTTTTTTGCTCTTCCCTCCGATGTCGCATTACTCACGACCGGATCATATTCACCTCTGCCTGTCCAGCTCAACGTTTTTGGATTGAGTCCCTTTTCTTCTACCAGATACATAGCTGCATTCAGAGCTCTGGCTGATGAAAGCCAATTATTACTGGGATATACGCTGTTATGGATTGGTATATTATCGGTATGTCCCTCCAGTTCAATATGATAATCCTTATATACTCTTAAAATATCTCCGACCTTGCTTAAAATCGGCAAAGCTTCCTTTTTAATATCTGATTTGCCTGAATCAAACAGGATGGAACCGCTTAAAGAAATCTTTATATACTGATAATCCGGAGCAATATCCAGTTCTATATATTCATTCAGATTTTCTTTCTCCGACATTTCGGAAATTTTTTCATACATTTTCTGGGAAGCTTCCTTTTTCTGCTCCAGCAAAGCATCCAACGCATCCTCTTTTGCTGTTTTAGAATCCGGGAAGCTTTCGCCGGACTGCTTATTGTCTTCCTCGGCAGCATCTTCATTCTTGCCCACGTTATTGGTATATGCATCCAGATTGTTCATCTGGCTGATTCCGCTTGAGATTAACCTGCCTTCATCCAAACCCGAACCGCCGCTGTTTAATATACTGAAATTATTGGACATGGAAGCGGCTATATTTTCATATTTATCCGCATCTACCGTGGAAGCCGCAAAAAGCAATACGAAGAAACACAGCAAAAGATTCATCAGGTCGGCAAACGTATTCAGCCAGGGTGAACCTGCACTGGGTTCTTCCGGCTTTTTTTGTCTAGCCATTCAGTTCACCACCCTCATTTTGTTCAAATTCGGCACGGTTTACAGGTTTCAGGAAGGATTTTAGTTTTTCTTCGATTACCCTCGGATTCTCGCCCGCCTGGATAGACAGGAGGCCTTCCACAATTACTTCCTTCATCATAACTTCGGAACTGTTTATATCTTTTAATCTGTTAACGACCGGGATACAGAACCAATTGGCCAGAAGGGAACCATAGAACGTGGTAACCAGGGCGACAGCCATATTGGGGCCGATAGTCTCAACATCGTTTAAGTCTTTGAGCATATTACATAAACCGATCAACGTACCGAGCATACCCCAGGCAGGACCCATCGCGGACAGCTTGTCCCAGAAACCGATGATATCGTTATGTCTTTCTTCAATACAGTTAAGCTCCGTTTCAAGTATGCTCCGGACCAGTTCCGGGTCGGTACCGTCTACAATTAACAGGATTCCTTTCTTCAGGAAATCATCCTCAATCCCGTTTGCGGTTTCTTCCAGCGCCAGAAGGCCTTCCTTTCTGGCTACATTTGAAAGTGCGATGATATTTCTAATCGTCTCAACATCATTATAAGCAGGAGACTTTACTATTATCTTTATCGAAGCGAGCTTTTCTACGTAAGCTTTGAGACTTGGCTGCATGGTAATCATACAGGTAAAGGAACCGCCGAATGTGATCAGCATTGACGGAATATCAAAAAAGTTCGACAGTAAGCTTACATCAAAACTCATTGAAGACTGTACAAAGGTAATACCGAATAACATTAAAATAAATCCTGAAATCAAACCTATAATTGACGTAAAATTCAAAATAGTCACCCACCTATCATTTGTCTAATATATATTAACTCTGTCTGTATAATTCCTTCTTATATTCCTTTACCAGATTAACGAGCTCTTCCCTGCTCTCTTTTACCAATATCTTCTTTCCGGTCGTCAGTGTAATGACCGTATCCGGCGTCTCTTCAATAGTTTCGATTAAATCATCATTAACAGTCACATTGACATTATTCATTTTCGTAACATTTATCATAAGTATCCCCCCATGCTATCAGCTTTTCAGAATATGGTACCCGTTACCCGTTATGTTACTTTCTCTCTTAAGTCCGGCGGTATGCCTCGGCATGCCGCCGGCTGATCGTTGCAGTTCAGCCTTATGGCTAAACTCATTAATAATTAAAAAATAAATTGCAAAATACAAAACTACCGTTTCAGATTGACAAGCTCTTCAAGCATCGTATCGGATGTGGTTATAATTCTTGAATTGGCCTGGAATCCTCTCTGTGTGGTTATCATGTCGGTAAACTGCGCCGACAGGTCCACATTGGACATCTCGACTACACCCGGCGTAAACTTGCCGCCGTTAGCTGAGATATCCTGCCCGATCCCGTCAAACTCACCGGAGTTCTGCGTCTCGGCATACATGTTATCTCCGACCGCTTCCAATCCGGACGGATTGGCAAAGGTCGTCGTTGCAATCTGGGCTAACAGAATCTTATCGCCGTTATCATAGGTTCCGTATATCTTTCCCGAGGTATCGATGCTGATACCCGACATATTGCCGACCGGCTTGCCCTTGCCGGTTCCGGCCACACTTCCCCTCTCCGATGTTAATGCAGTAGGATCACCGGACATCTTAAGGGTTGAAAAATCAATATTGATATTACTAAACGGATCTGGAGTAGCAGTAATATCTAAAAATAGCCCATGCTTATCTGTAGTTGCTCCTGATGCCGCATCGGCACTGACAAATTTACCGCTGGTACCGTCAAAGGTAAGGACACCACCTGCACCTCCGGTCAATTGCACCTTTCCGGTAGTTGCAAAGGTTGTAGGATCCGATGCCGTTACAGCATATTCAACATTTCCAAATTTAACTTTTAATTTGCTGCTATCTACAAGTTCATATGTACCGTCTGCTTTCTTGTTTACAAATATGGATTGGTCATTCTCATCCGTAATATCCACAAGGGTAACATCATATTTCGTCGGATCATCGACACTGGTACGCGTAACTTTTAGCTGTGCGTTATATTTATGGCCGAGAGCATCAAAAAAACTAACGCTTACCGGTGATCCCGCTTCTCCAGGATTTAAATTGAGATCCTTATCGTTAATGTTACCGGTAACCCTTGCATCCGTGGTTGCCTCCGCCGGTGAATACCGGTTCTTGGCAGACATGACTTGCAACGGCTCCACTTCTTTTACCAGTATCTTCCCCGGGTTATTGGGATCCACCATCCATCCCATGACGGTGGCGCCGGATGGCGTACATAAGTTTCCGTCCGCATCCACGCCAAAGGATCCCGCCTTGGTAAAGTAGTTTGTACCGCCGCTTTTAACGATAAAGAAGGAATCCCCGTTAATCATCAGGTCAAACGGATTATCCGTCCTTTGCGAACCGCCGGTCTGTGTAATGGAGGTGGTAATGGACGCCAGCGCGGAACCAAGTCCTATCTGCATCGCATTTTGTCCGGCTGTTCCCGTCGCCGCGTTCGGTCCCGATGCATTTTGTGTCGTCTGGTAGAAGATATCGGAGAAATTAACCGAACTGGCCTTAAACCCTATTGTGTTTACGTTTGCTATATTGTTACCTATAACATCCATCTTGGCCTGGTGAACCCTCAGTCCGGATACACCAGAGTATAATGATCTCATCATAATTGAATAACCTCCTATAACGTATGCCCGTAATACCCTCTCTGTCAGTCAAGGGTAATATGCTTCCGAAAGGTCCGGCATAATTATATAATTACGGCACCGTCTATATTAGTAAATATCTTGTCCTCACTGTTGTTTACGGCAGTCACAACCGTCCTGTTTTTTACATTGACGATAAATGCGATATCATCCACCATAACCAGTGATTCGTTGATTCCCTTCTCCTGTGCTTTCCTTGCTCCGGATTCAAGCCTTTCCAGCTGCTTGTCCGTTAAATCGATATTCCTGCTGGCAAGTCTCTCATTGGCATGCTTCGAGAATTTCAGCGATCCGGTTTCGGCACTTTCCTGCCTGCTCTTTAAGATCTCGTCAAACGAAAGCGTACCGCCGGTTTTCACCTGATTCCCAGTTAAGCTCTTGCCCTTTAAGAGCTGACCGGTCATTTGCTCAATGGAAGTAAAATTAGTTTGGGATATCTGATTCATAGTAACTCCTGTCTGACCACATAGTAAGCAGCCTTATTCTGTGTCTGTGCCCGAATCTTTTACCTGAATCACAAGCTTATCCGTTACGGTAGTCTTAAATGCATCGTTGAATCCTACTACCGCCTTGTAAGTACCTACTTCCAGCTCAGATAAAGCATCCTTGCTTATTGTAACCGTATCATCCTTTAAGGTAACATCTTCCGTATCCAGAACCTTGCCGTTAACCTGCACCGCAACTGCCGATGCCACGGTATATCCGCTTCCCAGATTAACCTTAAAGGTCAGGTCCTGAGGGTCGGCCTTATCATAGGTTAGGGTCGTTGCCTCATTAATGCCCGGTAACCCCTGTTCGATCAGATAGGTACTGTCGATTACCTCCGACAGCTGATCAATGCCATACAGCTCACCGTTCACGGACAGCTGTGCTTTCCCTGCCTGCATGGTTATAAAGTCCACCACTCCGCTCGTATATACCACATTGCCGGAGCTGTCCTCGGCCTTCATGATTACATCTCTGCCGACAAGACTCAATGCCTGTGAATTGATCGCCGTCTGGCTCAGATTCTGCATCTGCTCCAGCTGGGAGAAGGTTGCCAATTGCGCTACGAACTGGGTATCGGTGTTGGGATTTAACGGGTCCTGGTATTTCATCTGCGTAACCAGGAGCTGCAGGAACGCATCCTTTCCAAGTTCACCGGTTCCGGTCTTCTTATCCTTACTCGTGGAGTCCGAAGCCGTGTTATTCACAATTTTTCCATCCTTCACGGGTTGGATTAAATCGCCCATAATATTTCTCCCTTCCTAATCATCTAAGCGGTGTAATCGATCAGATTCCCGCTTTCTTCCGTAATATCATTCGGCAGAATAACCTCATCCGTCTGACCGCTCATGAGTTCCGCATCATCACGAAAACCGTTATGCCGCTGAGAACTGCTTTGCTGCTTCTGTCCGGTATCCGCCTGATTGCTCTGGTCAAAACCGAATTCCGATACGGTAACTTCGATTGCTTCCACCCGGATTCCCTGATTATTCAGGTTCTCCTTTAACACCTGCATCTGACTCTCGATCGCTTCCTTAGCAATCTGGGTCTGGGCCGTGAAATGAGCAGTCACAATACCATCCTTCTCAGTTAATGCCAGGTTGATTTTACCCAGGTTCTCAGGGTTAAGCTGCAGCTCCATTGAAGTCTGGCCGGGTTTGATAAACACCTTTATCCGCTCCACAATCTGGGCCGTAATCTCCTGCATCTGTCTTGCGTTGGCTATCAGTCCGGTAAAGCTGTCCGTATCGTCATTTACGGCGGCCGTCAGATTGTTGATAAAGGTTTCAATCGGCGCGGGCGATTCCGACTTCGCAGTATTATTGCCCGAAGCATCCTTACCGGTTTCACTTCCGCCCATATTGCCGTCGGATGTCTTATGAACTTCCAGTTGGATTTGCCCGTCATCCGCGGCGGTTCCCGCTTCTGTTTCCTTCGGCAGGCTGTTTGAAGCAGCTTCGGCTATCTCCGGACGCGGAGCAGGTTCCTCCTGCTTTGCGCCATCCGTCTCTTTCATTCCGGCGTTCGGCAGGTCCTGCGCAATATCGGCTTTTGAAGAGTCCTTCGCAGCGGTTTCCGTCCGGTACCTGTCAGCCAGGCCGGCAAGCTCTTCCTGTGTCAGCCCCAATGTATTGCCGGTTTGCAGTTCGTTCAGCTGATTCAGTAAATTCTGAATAGTGTTTGCCAGGTTCTCATCGGTTAACACCGCACTGATGTCACCCGAACCGTCCAGCTTAAGGACAAACTGTTTCAGATTATCCGGATTCATAAGATCCGGTACTGTCAAGCCAAGTGCCGCCATAATCTCATCGAATTCTTCCTTCGAAATATCAAGCTCGGACATGATAAGATCCCGAAGCTGTTTTACCAGCTTCCCATATGCTTCCGTAAGTCCGGTATCCTCCGCAGCAGACTCGCCGTTTATCTCCTGTGTCTTCGCAGCATCAGATACGGCAGATGCATTGCCGGCTTGTGAGGTATTTCTGTCCGGGGAAGTACTAGCTGCTTTTTCATTGGGAACAGCATTATTCTGCGGCTTTATACTGTCCGGCGACTTTGTATCGCCTGGCTTTGCAGCACTATTGCATTTATCCTTTTGATTGCCCGGTTTGACAGCAGGCTCCTGAGACTTCAGACTGTTATCCATAACATTGCCAAAGCTTTTCTCCTTGCCGTACTGCCTGTCGCTATTCGGCCTGTTTACCTTTGGATTGCCAAATAACTCTACCGTTTGAGCCAATAGGCTTTGTGTCGTCATTCGATTCCCTCCTTTCTTTATAATATTTATACTTAAAGCAGCTCCCTTTGATAAGGATGCCGCTGTAAGCCGGATATGGGATAAATTAATTCTCCTGGTCCATATCAAACATCTTCTTTGTAATCTTGGCAGCCATGATGGAATCCATCTCGGCTAGTATGGCAGAACTTTCGGCCGGTTTCATGCAAAGCAGCATTTGTGCCACCAAATCGATATCTGCCGTCATATCCTGCAGAACGGCTGCCGCCGCATCCGGCTTCATTTTCTTATAAATATCTGCCTTCTGCTGAATGGATTCGGCAATCTGCATCTGTTCCACCACTTGCCTGTAGATCTCTTCGGCATTCGTCGGATTAATACTTTCGTAATATGCCTTATACTCTTCTATATCCGGTGCTTTATCACCGAATACGATATTTTTCTCGAAATCCTTCACTCTGTCTTCGAATGCCAGCTGGTTATCCTCGAACACCTTCAGCCTTGCAACCTCGGCTTCCAGTTCCTTGATCCGGTCGCTGTTTCCGCTGCCGTTTGTCTTCAGCTCCTCATTCTCAAGTTCCAGTTCCTTGATCCTTGCTATAGCGTCATCCATAGATTTGTAAGGATAATCATTCTCATAAGCAAGCTGTTCGTCGGAGACCTCCGGCAATATCTTATTAATAACAGGCACATCCTTAAGCAGGGGCCGGAGTATGGAGCTTCCGAAACCTCCTACGTCAAGCTTTATCAAAACTGCAAAGATTGCAAGCCATATTATTACGATTACAAGTCCGATAACGGCAGCTATGATCTTACTGCCCTTCCCTTTTTCATTCTTATCGCTGTTAACCTGTGATTTGTTCTTTTTTGCCATTACTATTCCTCCTGGCCGCCGGCAGGTCTGTTATATTGAAAACTGACAAGCTCATCGATTTCTTTCCTTTGGTCAGCCTCGTATTCCAATTTAAAATTCTCGAATGCCTTATCTTTCAACTTCTCATGCGTTTTTCGCTCCATCATTGCAGCCCTTAACCGGACTCTTGCAGCTTCCAGCTGCTGCTCGGCTTTCTTTACCGCAATCTGCTGACGGCTTATATATACCTTCATGACTTCAACGGCATTCTCGAGTCTCCGGATTTCCGCAAGGTTTAATCTGGATTGCATTAATTCCCTTAAACCACCCTGGTAATCTACCAGCTTCCGGCGGTATGCCTCCAGCTTTTCCTCTTCTTCGGTCAGGCGAAGCCTGGCGTTCCCATATGCCGTTTTCGCCTGTTCCTCCATTTTATATTTAATATTCAGAATGCTTTCCATTTTATAAACAAATTTCGTCATTCATCCACCCTGTTATTCTGCAAATATTGCAGTTAAAGCATTGACTGTCTCATCAAAATCCAATTTCTTATGCACATCCTGTGTCAGGAAATCATTCACCGCATCAATTTTGGAAATCGCATAATCGATGCTCTTATTGGAACCGCTTTTATAAGCACCGATATTAATCAGGTCTTCCGCTTCTTCATAGGTAGCCAGCACCATCTTTAACGTGCCGGCCGTCTTTTTATGTTCATCCGTCACAATTGTAGACATGACACGGGAAATACTTTGCAATACATCAATTGCAGGATAATGATTCTTATTGGCCATCTTCCTGGTGAGCATGATATGGCCGTCCAGGATGCCTCTGGCAGTATCGGTAATCGGCTCGTTAAAATCATCCCCGTCAACCAATACCGTGTATAATCCGGTTATGGAACCTTTTTCGGAATTTCCTGCCCTTTCCAGTAATTTTGGCATTTCCGAGTATACACTCGGCGGATATCCCCTTGATACCGGGGGTTCACCCGAAGCCAGGCCTATTTCACGCTGTGCCATAGAAAAACGTGTGAGGGAATCCATCATAAGCAGGACGTTCCTTCCCTGGTCTCTGAAATATTCCGCTATCGCCGTTGCCGTTTTGGCCGCCTTCTTTCTGATCAGCGCCGGTTTGTCCGAGGTTGCAACTACCACCACGGAACGCCTTAAACCTTCCTCCCCTAAATCTCTTTCGATAAACTCACGAACCTCTCTTCCGCGTTCGCCGATCAAGGCAATTACATTGATATCTGCCTTTGTATTTCTGGCAAACATTCCGAGCAGTGTGCTTTTACCTACTCCGCTGCCGGCAAAAATCCCGATTCTTTGCCCTTTCCCGACTGTTATCAGTCCGTCCACCGCTTTTACACCTAACGGAAGGGCTTCGTCGATCAGCTTTCTTTTCAAGGGATCGGGAGGCTGTGCTTCAACGGAATAACCTTCCGAGAACGCCAGCTCCGAATTATCGATAGGCCGTCCCAGGCCGTCCAGGGTCTTCCCAAGCAGGCTGTCATTAACCTGAACCATTAAAGGCTGCATCGTAGATTCAACAGTACTTCCGACGCCGATTCCTTCCACATTCCCATAGGGCATTAAAAGGATTCTGTCGTCCCGGAAGCCTACTACTTCCGCCATGACTGTCTGGGATTTATCCTTGGATACAATCCTGCACAAATCGTTAAGATTTGCGTTGGGCCCTATCGATTCCACCGTCAGCCCGACAACCTTTATTACTTTCCCCAGCCTTTTTTCATACGACTTATCAAGCAAATTCCTATATTTATCTAAATCTACAGTAATCATAGATACCTGCCTTCTAGCTCTTCTGTTTCGAAAGAAGCTTTATATCCTGAATCAGATTGGCAAGCTCAACATCAAGGCTGCAATCAAGCATTCCGGCGTCCGTTTCTATCAGACATTGGTTTCTTTCCAGGTTTTTGTCGGAGATAATATCAATTACCGTATCCTGAGTTACAAGGCGGTACAATTCCTCTTTTCTGGACAGTACGTAATCATAATCTTCCTTCGAAACTCTTATCGCATAGGATTTACTGTTATTGGAATCCATGATGGAATTATGTATCAGATAAAGAATAACATTCTTTTTATCTTCTACCGCAACACCTGTAAGCTTTTCAACAAGCTGTGCCACGATTTCTCCGAACGCAGGCTCCAGTCCGGCTATCTGTTCCAGGTATTCCTCGTTATGTTTCTGCTTTAGCTCCTCAAGCTCTGCCTTTGCCCGGTCCGCTTCGGCCATACCCTTTTGCAGTCCGTCTTCATAGCCTTTCTTTCTGGCTTCCTCCAAAATCTCCTGAGCGGCTATTCCGGCTTCCTCTTCCGCCTGCTTTCGTATCCGGTCCGCCTCTTCCCTTGCATCGGCGATAATCTGCTCTCCCTGCATCCGCTGCTGCTTCTCTTCTTCCTCCGGCAGCACATTGTCTATTACGGAAACCTGCAAGCCTTCCCGGAAAACAATATCCTCACTGTCCGAAGAATCCTCCTTTGAGGCCTTCGTATCCCCGGGCAGCTGTTCCGGCCGGCGATTTAAATAAATGGTACGCAGTTCTTCACTTTTCCCGTTAGAGTCGATGATCTTCCTGTTCTCATCATTCACATAAACATATCTGGATTTAATAAGATTAGACAATGATCTCATCACCTCCACCTCTGGAAATAATAATCTCAGCGGAGTCCTCCAGTTTTCTGATTATATTTACAATCTTCTGCTGTGCTTCCTCTACATCCTTCAAACGTACAGGGCCCATGAATTCCATATCTTCCTTAATCATAGCCGACAAACGCTTTGACAGGTTGTTGAAGATAACCGTCTGCACTTCCTCATTGGAACCCTTCAAGGCAACCGCAAGTTCATTATTGTCAACTTCTCTCAAAACTCTCTGGATCGATTTATCATCCAGAGAAAGAATATCCTCGAATACGAACATCTTCCTTCGGATCTCATCAGCCAGTTCAGGCTCTTCAATCTCAAGGTTTTCCATGATATGCTTCTCCGTACCTCTGTCTACCGTATTTAAAATAGCTACGATAGCATCCACGCCGCCGACGATCGTATAATCCTGATTAACCAGTGAGGACAATTTACGTTCCAGTACTCTCTCCACCTCTTTAATAACATCCGGAGAGGTACGGTCCATCTGGGCGATACGTTTTGCAACATCCGCCTGTTTATCCGGCGGCAGGGCGGAGATGATCGCGGAAGCCTGGCTCGATGAAAGATAGGACAAAATAAGGGCAATTGTTTGAGGATGCTCATCCTGTATAAAGTTTAACATCTGGCTTGCGTCGGTCTTTCGTACAAACTCAAACGGCCGAACCTGCAAGGAAGCCGTCAGCCTGCCGATAACATCCTTTGCCTTATCTTCCCCCAGCGCCTTCTCCAAAAGCTCTTTTGCGTAAGCAATACCGCCTTCGGCAATATATTGCTGAGCAAGGCAGATCTCATAGAATTCATCCAGGACCTGTTCCTTGGTGGCAGGCGAAACACTTCGGGTATTGGCTATTTCAAGCGTAAGCTGTTCGATTTCTTCCTCTTTCAGATGTTTAAAAATACTTGCGGACTTCTCCGGGCCAAGTGCAATCAGCAGTACGGCTGCTTTTTGTATACCGGTTATCTCAGAATTCTTTGGCATATACACCCTCCTTTAACAATTCCCTAATTCCACTCGTCATTCAGCCAGTTACGCAGCAGCTGCGCAACCGCCTCCGGATTCTCGTCAACGAATTTGTCAATCATCTTCTTCGTTTCAGATTGCTCCGAAAACTCTATATCATCCAGGGACTGATTCTCTTTCGTGGTTGCCAAAAGCTGTTCCACTGACAGTTCCGGTTCCAATTCCGTAATTTCCATAGGTGCCGTTCCCCTAAATACTACAAATAGCAGTAATGCAATCATTAAAATGACAAGCACAAGCTGTAAATAGAAGGTCCATCCCGGGCCATGCTTCGTGCTTGGCACAAATACCGGCTGCTCATAAGCCATAATCGATATATTCTCTTCCGGTATTCCGGTAGCCCGCGATATCGCGGTATATACGTCCGGCTCCACAGTAATCGGCTGCCTTTCCTGATTCGCCAGCCGGTACTCGTCAAATGACATATCATCCAGGGCGCCCTGCAGTTTCAGCTCGTCCTCATTATGGGTTACCGACCTGATCATAACAAGGGTTCCGGAGGATTGCTCCGGCCTTACCGCACCGACCTCGTATGCCGTATTGGTTACCCGTTTGCTTGGCAGGTATTCGATCTCCAGGGTCGAAGAGGAGGAATTGTTATTCGCAGGGTTTTCTATGTTATAACCGACATCATCATTCGATTGTGTTCCCGGCGTACCGCCGGAGCTGCCGCTGGTATTCTCGGTATCATAGGAATAATAGTTCTTATACAGACCCTGCTCCTGTCCCTCCGCAGGGATCTGTTCCTCGAACATCTGGGTCACCTTGTCCATATTCAGGGACCAGTTGAACATAGGCTGCACTTCCGTATAACCGAGCTTCATCATCAGCATGATAATATTGTTATTATAGTTGTTCTCCAGCCTCTCCCGGTAATCCAGAACAGAACTCGCGCTTCCGGAATACAGGTCCTCCTTGCCGCCGAACAGCAGGTTTCCTTCCTGATCTATAACCTTAACATTATCGGTCGATTTGTTACCGATTGCCGCCGCCACGTATTCCGCTATTCCTTCCGCCTTGGACGGCTCAAAATCCTTCGTTACATTCAGCTTGACGCTCACCGGGTAATCCTGTTTCTCGGATAAGACGCTGAAGGTATTGTCTACAGGTACATAATCCACCTGGGCACCCTCGATGCCCTTCATGTCCTTCAGGGCTTTTACGATATCGGATTGCATGTACATATGCAGCTTTAAGTTCCGGTCGCTGTTCGTCGTATCGATGCCGTTATCCAGCAGCGTTTCCAGGGTTAACCCCGAGGTAGGGATATCACTGCTGTAAAGTAAAAGAAGAGCATCCGAACGCTTCCTGGCATCCACTAATATGGTCAGTTCATCACTTCCCAGCTTATAGTCAATGCCCTCCGCTTTCAAGAGCTCTGCTACCGCACTTACGTCTTTTTTATCTTCACTAACAATCAAAGTCTCATACTTAGTCCTGTTCATTACATTTACGAGAATAATTAATGACAAAAAGACAAAAGCAACCACACTGATAATGATAGTTTTCTGTTTGCTTGTATATTTATTCCATTGTTTAAGTAGTTGAACGGGTATCTGTTTTAATCTATCAATCATGCTACTGCTCCTCTGGCCATCGAGTTAGAATTAGAATTGGAGATTCATAATCTCCTTATATGCTTCCAACACCTTATTCCTTACCGCTACCGTATATTGCAGGGAAAGGTTTGCCTTTGACTGTGCGGCCTGAAGTTCAAGCGGATTATCCGACAGTCCTAAAGAATAGGCGATTTCCTCACTTTCCGCGGCATTCGTCAGGTTATTGGTTTCCTTTATCATGGAGAGGGCCGATTGAAATATGTTATCAAAGGTTTCGTTATTATTCGTCTTGCTTAAAACATCCGTGCCATTTCTTAATGTATCAAGATTTGAGATACTGTTTAACCGTGTGATATCCATTGATCATCCCCCACTATTTACCAACTTCTAAGCTTTTTAAAGCCATATTCTTTGTAGCATTAAACGCCGTAACATTTGCTTCAAAAGACCTGCTCGCATCAATTAAATCAGTCATTTCCGTAACCGTATTGACATTCGGATACGACACATAGCCGTCCTTATCCGCATCCGGATGCGACGGATCATAAACCATATTCATGGGTGTTTCGTTATCTACCGCAACGTGTGTAACCTTTACTCCGTTGCTGACTAATGTGCCGCCCTGCGCGGTCTTTAATGCGTTATCAAAAGTATGTACATTTCTTTCCTCAAAAATCACCGTTTGCCGTTTGTACGGATCGCCGTTTTCATCTCTCGTTGTATTTACATTCGCAATATTCTGAGAAATAACGTCCATACGGAGCCGCTGTGCGGACATCCCGCTGGCACTGATATTCATACCATTCATAGAAGACATTGATATTCCTCCTAATTACTTGTTAAAACAGCTCTGATTCTGCTGAATTCCTGCGTCATTGCATCGAGTAACGTATAATATCTGATCTGATTCTCAGAAAGAGTTGCATTCTCCAAATCGGCATCCACATTATTGCCGTCAAGCCGATAGCTTAAATTGGAGTGATCCGTATAGGAAGTAGCATTTAATGAGTTCAACCTTACATTCGCAACCCTGTGGTCCAAAGAACCGGAACCTGTAAGTTCTTTGGCCAGATAGCTTTCAAATTCTATATCCTTCCTTTTGTAATTCGGGGTACTCACATTGGCAATATTATTCGATATTACCTCATTCCTTACCCAACTGGCATCTGCTGCCTTATTTAAGATATTAATGTAATTATAAGCATTCGAACCTATCATTATAAGCTCCCCTTTCATAACTAAACTAATTATAATAATTATTGATTAAAAACACAAGATATATTTAAAAAATTAGTATAATAATACTACTTATTGTAATATTTAATCAAAAAAGGACTTATGAGTCAGATAATTCTCACAAATCCTTTTGTATTATATTAGAAGTCCGTTTCTAATATATTATTTATTCAATTTTTTCAATTCATCAAACACAACATCGTTAAGTACTTTGATATAGGTTCCCTTCATTCCCGACGATCTGGACTCGATAACTCCGGCGCTTTCAAATTTTCTTAAGGCATTCACAATAACGGACCTCGTTATGCCTACCCTGTCTGCAATCTTGCTTGCAACAAGAATTCCCTCGTTGCCTTCCAGCTCCTCAAATATATGTGTAATTGCCTCTAATTCGGAAAACGATAAGGTACCGATCGCCGATTTTACAATCTGAACTTTTCTGTTTTCCTCGGCATTCTCTTCATTTACGGAGCGCATCATTTCAAGACCGACAACCGTAGTTCCGTACTCGCTCAGAATGATATCATCTATGTTATAGGGTCGTCCCGCTTTATACAGGAACAAGGTACCCAGCCTTTCTCCCGCTATATCGATCGGAATGATAATTGCCTGATAACTATTATCCTGAGTAAATTCAAAACCTAAGGTAACAAGATTCACATTCTCCTTGGTGGATAGAATGTTTAATAATCTTTCATTGAGAAGGGCATCAATATAACCTCCGACCGAATCCTTTATCAACTCTTTGATTTCGGTGATATCATCCCTGTTTTTTACACCTAAAACCTTTCCCTTCTTACTGATAACAAGAATATTGGACTCCAAAATTTCACTTAATACTTCACATATATCGTTAAAAACGACTTTATGCGAATTATTATTGTGTAAAAGATTATTAATCTTTCTTGTTTTGTCTAACAATTGTACGCCCATGTAACAACCTCCCAGTACCCCACTAAAAAGAATACTACACCTTATCATCGTATCAGGCAGCATGCCGACAAATATATTATTATGAAATATATTTTTATTTATATATTTAATTGTTTAATACATTTAATTGTGCCGCCTTCTAAATCTTAACATACATTTTTCACAAAAACAATAGCTATTTGGTAATTTTGACACACATTAACCGCGCTATATTTATATTTTAATTAATTTCTTATTTATTCGTGAAAATATATCCACATTTTTCGTCACTACATACTAATTTCGAACCTTTTTCTACCATAAAGCTGTTGCACTTTGGGCATTTTTTATTCGATGGCTTTGACCATGTCATGAATTCGCATTCCGGATTATTTTCACAGCCGTAATATCTTCTCCCCTTTTTCGTCTTACGTATGACGACATCCTTTCCGCATAACGGACAGGCAACCCCAATCTTCTCCAGATAGGTCTTTGTATTCTTGCATTCCGGAAAGCCGGGGCAAGCTAAAAACTTTCCGTGCGGGCCGTATTTTATCACCATATTCCTGCCGCACTCCTCACAGATTACATCCGTAACCTCATCCTCAATCTTAATTTCCTCAAGGTTCTTTTCCGCATGGCTGACAGCAGCATCCAAATCCGGATAAAAATTGCGGATTACGGTTTTCCACTGTACGGAACCGTCTTCCACCCTGTCCAGGAGGGATTCCAGGTTTGCCGTGAAATTCACATCGACAATGCTTGAGAATGCCTGTTTCATGATGTTGTTAACCACTTCGCCAAGCTCTGTCACGTACAGGTTCTTATTATCCTTGATCACATATCTGCGGGCCAGTATGGTAGTGATCGTGGGAGCATAAGTACTTGGCCTGCCTATTCCAAGCTCCTCCATGATCTTAACCAGGGAGGCTTCCGTATAATGTGCGGGAGGCTGGGTAAAATGCTGGCTGTAATTAAATTTATCCAAGGCCAGCCCGGTTTTCTCGCTTAAGGATTTTAACAGGGTATTGCTTTGCTTTTCGTCTTCCTCCGTCGTATATACGGACATGTAGCCTTCAAATACCAGCTTTGAAGCGGATGTGGTAAAGCGGTAGCCGTTGCCTTCGATTCTGACCGATGTAGTCTCATATTTCGCCGATTGCATCCGGCTTGCGACGAATCTCTTCCAGATAAGCTGATACAGCCGGAATTGATCTCGGCTTAAGGATTCTTTTACAATGACAGGGGTCAGGGTTACATAGGTCGGACGGATCGCCTCATGGGCATCCTGTATTTTCTTGCCGGTTTCCTTACTCGGCTCTCTGTCCGCAACAAATTCCGAACCGTAATTCTCTTCTATAAATGCCCTTGCATTACCGTCCGCTTCCTCCGATATCCTCACCGAATCCGTACGCAGATAGGTAATTAACCCAACGGTTCCGTGATCCTTGATATCGACGCCTTCATACAGCTGCTGTGCAAGCCGCATCGTTTTGGAGGTTGAAAAATTAAGTGTTTTTGCGGCTTCCTGCTGCAGTGTACTGGTTGTGAATGGCAGAGGGGATTTTTTTTGTCTCTCCCCCCGCTTAATCTCTGTAATACGGAACTTTGCATCCTTTAACTCTTTGAGTATATTATTCAGCTCTTCCTCCGACTGGATAACGGTTTTACCGTTTCCCTTGCCGGCAAACTTTGCCGTAAGCGGTTTACTGTCACCTTCCACATGAAAATCGGCTTCCAGATTCCAGTACTCTTCGGGCACAAATGCGTTGATTTCTTCTTCCCTGTCACATATGATGCGAAGGGCGACGGATTGTACCCTGCCGGCGCTTAAACCCCTTTTTACCTTGGCCCATAGCAGCGGGCTTATACTGTAACCGACCATACGGTCCAGCATACGTCTGGTCTGCTGAGAGTTAACCAGATTCATGTCAATCTCCCTTGCCTGTTTAATCGATGCTTTAATTGCATTCTTGGTAATCTCATTAAAGGTTATCCTGCTGGCATTGTGATCAGCCAGTTTCAAGGTGTTTGACAGGTGCCAGGAGATGGCCTCCCCTTCGCGGTCGGGGTCGGTCGCAAGGTAGACCTTATCGGCTTTCTTTACTTCCTTCCTAAGCTTCGCAAGCAGGTCTCCTTTTCCGCGTATCGTTATATATTTCGGTTCAAAATCATTCTGAACATCAATTCCCAACTGGCTCTTCGGCAAATCCCTCACATGGCCGTTCGATGCTATCACTTCATAGCTGGTACCGAGAAATTTCTTTATTGTTTTTGCTTTTGCAGGTGATTCCACAATTACAAGATTCTTAGACATCTAGACTCTCCCCTTATACTGTAATAAAATATGTCCTTCACGGCAGATAGGGCCGTACTTTTCTTTCTATTAACAAATATATGAATAATAGTTCTTCCTAATCTGTTTAATGTAGCTTTTTAGTTCGAGATTTAATAAAATTTCACTTAGTTCCATAATACTTATATTAGTCTCCCCCGCAATTTCATTCATATGCTTTGGGATACAACTTAAACAAGCATACACTATTTTTTCTTTCGTTTCAAGCAATTTATCAATATTTTTCGCATCCTTGTTAATTTTCTCATAATTTTGTAAATAATCCTCAAGGATTTCTTCCGGGCCGGAGACCGGTTTTGCTCCGGTTTTTATTAAATTATTACAGCCCCGGCTTAATAAATCATTCACACGTCCGGGCAATGCATAAATATTTTTCCCCTGATCCAGCCCCATATCTACCGTGATAAGCGAGCCGCTCTTTTCCCTCGCTTCGATTACAAGGATTCCGTCGGACAGGCCGCTGATTAAACGGTTTCTCATCGGGAAATTACCGGCCTTCGGATGGATTCCCGGGCCGTATTCCGATATCACTCCTCCGTTTGCCTGCATATCCAGGTACAGAGAAAAGTTCTCTTTCGGATAGCAGATATCGACACCGCATCCCTCAATGGCATAAGTACTCCCGCCTGCCGCCAGGGCTCCCTTATGGGCATACCCGTCAACCCCTCTTGCAAGCCCGCTGATGATCTGTACTCCGGCACCGGCTAATTCTCCCGCAAAGTATCCGGCCATTTCCCTGCCGTAATCGGAACAGTTCCTTGCGCCGACTACGGCAACCGATACCCGGCCTGTATCCGGCAATGCTCCCTTAACATACAAGGCAAACGGGGGCTCATAGATGGCTTTCAGCTTCTCCGGGTAGTCCGCATCGTCTTTCGTTACAAAATATATGCCCTTCTCGCCCAGTTTAGCATAATTTTCTCGTATTCTTCCCATGTCCTTACTCCGCCGGAAGAGTACTCTGTCCGTCTCTGTAAGGCAGCCGGCCTTCTCCAGCACATCCTCTTTTTCATGGAATGCGGCTTCCGGCGTCTTGAAAAGCTCCAGGACGGCCCCTATCTTTTTTACACCGATATGCTCGATATTGCATAGCCAAAACCAGTATTCCTTCTTCGTCAGATTCCTCATTTGTCCGTTTATTCCTCCCAGTATTTTTTATCAAGGCTGCGGTAACAGATGGCTTCACTCAGATGCTTTACGGCAATCTTCTCCGCCCCGTCCAGATCGGCAATCGTCCTGGCAACCTTCAATATCCTATGGTATGCCCTCGCACTGAGGTTCATTTTCTCAAACGCCTTCTCCATAAGCTTCCTCTCCTTTTGACCGAGCGCACAATAGCTGCCGATCGTTTTGGGAGTTAACTGTGAGTTGAAATAAAACGGTTCCTTACGATACCGCCGCAGCTGAATATTTCTTGCCGCCATGACGCGTTCGCGTATGGCTTGTGAAGCTTCGGCAGGAGTTCTGTCCGTCAGCTCCTTATAATCCACCGGGAATGCTTCCGTGCAGATATCGATCCGGTCAAGCAGAGGTCCGCTTATCCTTCCCCGATATCTTTTCACCTGATTCGGAGAGCAGTTACACTTATTCCGGTCCGGGTAGCTGCCGCAGGGACAGGGGTTCATGGCGGCAACAAGCATGAAGCCGGCCGGATACCGGGTTGTTCCCTGCAGCCTGGTAATCGTTACCTCATTTTCTTCCATCGGCTGTCTTAATATTTCTATCGTATTACGGTTAAATTCCGGGAATTCGTCCAGGAACAGGACGCCAAGATGTGCCAGACTTATCTCGCCGGGCATTGGGTTTCTGCCGCCTCCGGCTAAGGCTGCGGTTGTTATGGTATGGTGGGGTGACCGGAACGGCCTTTTTAGAATCAGGGACTGATTACTGCTTAGCAGTCCTGCAATACTGTATATCTTTGAGATTTCCAGGCTTTCCTCAAAAGAAAGCTCCGGCATTATGGTGGGAATCCGCTTGGCAAGCATTGTCTTGCCAGCACCCGGAGGACCTGCCATGAGAAGGTTATGCATTCCGGACACTGCTATCTCAATTGCGCGCTTTGCCATTTCCTGTCCGGTCACATCGGAAAAATCCAAAGCTTCCCCGTCGGCTTCATAGACATATAAAAGCTCCGTATCGACAAAATACGGTTCCAGGCAGGCATTATTGTTTAAAAATCCTACCACCTCTTTAATGCTTCTGACGCCAAATACATCGATTCCCTGTACCACCGCTCCCTCGGCAGCATTGTCAAGCGGAACGATGCATCTGGTAAAGCCCATTTTAAACGCCGTATAGACGATCGGCAATACGCCGTTTACCCTCCTTACGTCGCCGTTTAAACTTACCTCACCTAGTATCAGGGTCTTTTCCAGATTGTCCTGGGGAATATAGCCGAAAGCGGACAGAACGGCGATCGCAATGGGAAGGTCAAAGGCAGTGCCTTCCTTTCGAATATCAGCCGGTGACAGATTAACGGTTATCCTTTTTGCAGGCAGCCGGTAGCCTGAATTCTTTAAAGAGATCCGGACACGTTCCCTTGCCTCTCTTACCTCTGAGCCAAGATATCCTACCAGATCGAACAGGGGCAGACCGTCACTTACGTCTGCCTCAACAGAAATGATAAAGCCGTCAATTCCGTTTACGGCTGCACTGAAGGCTTTAGAAAACATAGCATTACCCCTTTCATTGTCTCTCCGCAATGAAGGAAGCATTCATTCTTTCACAGTATAACAAATTCACGCCGGCCTTACAAGAAGAATATATTATGTTATTTTTTCTATCTCGAATTGTGAATTAATCATCAGCCAAAGCTGGGAATTATAAAACATCACGTTCCAGACCGCCGTGCCGTTTAAGCCGTATTCCGGTATCAGATTTATCAGGGCATCCATGCTTCTTGCATCGATAAACCATACGATATGCCGTATATCACTTCCGTAGCTGCTTTTTACCTCATACTCAAAAAACGGTGTCTGTGAGACTTCGTCAAACCGGATGACGGAATTGTTATCCCGGGCCAGGCCGATGCACTTATCCAGAGTAAGCGAGGTGGTTTCGGAATATCCTGCATAAAACGGAAGCTCCCAGTCATAGCCGATGAGAGGAATCGCTATATTCACACGGTCCGGAGAAATATAGGAATCCGTATAAGCTAAGAATATCTCCAGCGCGGAGACCGAGCTTACCGGAAACGGAGGATCCATATTTCTTGCCCAGAAAAATTTCATAAAAGTAATGGAATCCGCCGCATCGCCGAACTCCGAATAATCGATCGTTTCGAAGCTGATACCATCATCCCCGTAACAGATATCGGGATCTACCGTCAGGAACATCGAGTAGCTGTCCGCCTTCAATATTTTTGATATTTTGTTAAAAAAATTCTGGTAGAGCTGTTGGTTTGTTTCACGGATTAATTGGAAGGCAAAATTAACCCCTCGATATCCTTTCGTCCTGACGATTTGAATAATATTTTCTATATATCTGTTTTGACACTCTTCATCCAGTAATATTGCATAAGCCGTTTCCGCATCATTCAGGCCCCGAATCGACAACGCCGTTATCAGAAGCAGCGGAACCGTACCATATTCCTTAGCGGTCCGAAGGACCTCCCTGTCGTCATAGTATTCAATAAGATTTCCTTCCTTGGTAGCCCGGTAATTAAATATTGAAAGGTATGTCAGATATGGCAGTGTCTTTCTTAAGGTGGCATTATTAATAAATGTAAAAGCAAATCCGTTCGTCGAAATTCTGCCCGCCCGGTTGTATTTGAGAACAATCGTTTCACCGGGATAGACGAAATTCCGTCCGTATAAAAACGGATTATTCATAAAAAGCTGCATCATTGTAACATGATAAGTATCGGCTATGCCCGATAAGGAATCCCCTTCCTTCACCGTGTAGGTTAGTTCGGGATATACTATTACAATGGATTGTCCTGTTACTAATTCATACGGTTCTTCCAGCCCGTTGTCAATAATCAGCTTCGATACCGAGACATCGTATCGTTCGGCAATCGAGCTGACGGTATCTCCCTGACTCACTACATGTATTATCATTCCTTGCCCCCGGTCCTTGTTTACTACTATTATATGAACGCAATACAAATTATAACCAGGGCTTTGTAACTCCTTACTCTTTACTTTTGCAGACATCGATCCAGGCCGCATATTTCGAATACGTTTCGAGCTCCTCTATCGTCAGCTCGATTGCACTGTTGCTGCTGCCGCAGGCCGGATAGACCGTAACAAACCTTTTTAATGAAATGTCAAGATATACCCCGACATTTTCCTTTATGCCAAACGGGCATACCCCGCCTATTGCATGACCTATTAAGGCTTCTACCTCATCCGGTGAAAGCATTTTCGCTTTCGTATGAAACTGCTCCTTAAACTTCGCGTTATTTATTTTTGCATCGCCGGCAGCAACGATCAGAATACTTTTCCCGTCAACCGTAAAGGATAACGTTTTTGCGATACGCTCGGGCTCGCAGCCCAGGGCCTGTGCCGCCAATTCCACAGTTGCCGACGATGTCTCAAATTCACGGATTCTGCCCTCCATGCCGAATTTTCTAAAATAATCTCTTACTTTTTCAATCGCCATATCTTTCCTAAACTCCTTATCCATATTAATTACAATAGACATTTGCGAAACTCTTAATTGTGTCTTTGATTGTTCCAGGAACCTCAGCAGACGCAAAAATAGTTTCACAATTATCTAATTATCCAAAATCTTTTTCAGTTCATCCATAAAGGTATTAACATCCTTGAATTCACGGTAAACCGAAGCAAACCTGACATAAGCCACCGGATCGAGTTCCTTTAGCTTATCCATCAGGATTTCCCCGATTATTGTGCTGGGAACTTCCTTTTCTTCCAGATTAAATATTGCGTTCTCAACTTCATCCACAAGAGCGTTAATCTGATCGACCGAAATAGGCCTCTTATGACAGGAACGGAAGACACCGGCTTCAATCTTCGACCGGTCGTAAGGCTCTCTGTTATTATCCTTCTTGATTACGACAAGAGGTATTGCCTCCACCTTCTCATACGTCGTAAATCTTTTATCGCATTCATCACACTGGCGCCTCCGTCGGATCGAATTATTTTCTTCCACCGGCCTGGAATCTATAACCCTGGAATTCTCTTTACCACAGAACGGACACTTCATTTGATACCCCTCCTTATTGATTTGATTAACGCCCACTGACTATTCCTTATTATATTGAAGTTTTTAACAATGGTCAATAGCTTCCTGCAAAAACGCATAAATATACAGGCTTTGTCATATATTAGTTAATAAAGGTGTCTACCTGAACCGTATGACGGGGTGCCGATTTATGAGAATGTGTGATTTGAAGCAAAAAGAAGTCATTAACTGCAGAGACGGGGAAAGATTGGGTTATGTCTGCGACCTGGAGTTTGATATACATACCGGCGTCATAGTCAAAATCATCGTACCGGGGCCATGCAAGATATGGGGAATACTCGGAAGGGACCATGAATATGTGATAAATTACTGCTGCATCAAGCAGATTGGAGCAGACGTGATACTGGTGGATGTGGACGCGGATAAAATTCTGATAAAGTCGGCCTACTGCTGACCTCCATTATTATTTACAGACAGAGAATTTTTACATGATAAAAGCCGGATCTGCTCCGGCTTATTCCTCTTATTCCGTATTGTAATAAAATTAATTTATTATTTAAATATCCATTCTGCTATATATTTATTAATTTGAGTATTACTGGCTCAAATAATTTTTCATACACTTCAGTGCCGATTTTTCAAGCCTTGAGACCTGCGCCTGTGAAATACATATCTCATTTGCTACCTCCATCTGTGTTTTCCCTTCATAGAAACGCAATTCGATAATATTTTTTTCACGTTCGGAAAGTTTGGATAAGGCTTCGCGTAAGGATATCTCTTCCACCCAGTTTTCTTCCTTGTTCTTTTTATCGCTGACCTGATCCATAATATACAGCGTATCGCCGCCTTCGGAGTATACAGGCTCGTAAAGCGATACGGGACTTTGTATCGCATCCAGTGCAAACACGATGTCTTCCTTGCTTAAGCCTATTTCATCCGCAATCTCACAGACGGTCGGCTCCTTATCATTTTTCTTAAGTAAGGCTTCCTTGGCATAAATTGCCTTATAAGCAGTATCACGCAGCGATCTGCTTACCCGTATACTGTTATTGTCCCGAAGATATCTTCTGATTTCGCCTATAATCATCGGTACGGCATAGGTTGAGAATTTGACATTCTGGCTGATGTCAAAATTGTCAATCGCCTTCATAAGTCCTATACAACCGATCTGGAATAAGTCGTCAACATTTTCATTACTGTTGGAAAACCGCTGGATTATGCTAAGCACTAAACGGAGATTACCTTTTATATATAAATCCCTCGCTTCTTTATCCCCCTTCAAGATTCTTTGAAATAATTCTTCCTTTTCAGTATTATTCAGTAACGGTAATTTCGAAGTATTTACACCACATATTTCTACCTTATAAAGAGCCATATTGAAACCTCCCAAATCATTTATTACTTAAATAAATGATTCACAATTTGTGTTCTCTTTATACGATATGTAAGGATGTAATAATTTCCTTTTTTGTTCCTATTCCAGTCTTAACATCTCCTTTTTCAAACGTTTAATAATTTTCTTTTCGAGTCTCGATATGTAGGATTGGGAAATACCTAATAGATCGGCAACCTCTTTCTGTGTCCGTTCGTTTCCGTCCTCTGTATTTAACCCGAAACGCAGCTGTACGATAATCCTTTCCCGGTCACTGAGCTTTGACAAAGCCTTTCCCAAAAGCTTTCTGTCAACCTCTTCCTCTATATTCCTGTATATGACGTCCTCTTCCGTACCCAGGATATCGGACAGAAGCAGTTCATTGCCGTCCCAGTCAACATTTAGCGGTTCATCAATGGATACTTCCAGCTTTGTTTTGTTATTTCTTCTCAGATACATCAGTATTTCATTCTCGATACATCTTGAGGCATAGGTTGCCAGCTTTATCTTCTTATCCGGATTATATGTATTAATTGCTTTTATCAGGCCAATGGTACCGATTGATATTAAATCTTCAACGCCCACCCCTGTATTATCGAACTTTTTGGCAATATAAACAACCAGTCTTAAATTATGTTCTACAAGTATCGTTTTTGCTTCCGTATCGTATTCCGTCCCCAGTTTCGCAATTTCCGCCGCTTCCCTGATCGCATCCAACGGTGCCGGAAGCACCTCTGCTCCGCCTATATAATGTATATCCCCATGCTTGTCAAAGAATATACTTCTGAAATCGGGAATTACCCGAAATTGAATCTTATTCGGTATCGTTATTTTTAACAGCATTTCCTTTTCATTCCTCCCTCTAAAAAGAAATTGATTACCTAAATTTCTTTTTTACATGATATCCCTATGTAAAATAATCTGATATTCACCTTTACCTGATAATATGTTCCTACTGACAGCGGTTAAAACCCTTTCATTACAAACCGGCTCCTTCCCGCTCCATACAACGACCCTGTTCATAATGATTGCCGGTAACAAACCGCTTTTTTTCCCAATGGAATGATAAGGCACCATCATAATCTTTAATGGTTCTTCACTATCATCATCTAAAGCGCTGCTGTCAAAATTCTTTCGTTCCATGCCGGGACTGCCCTCCGCCATATCTATCATTTCACGGAGTTTGCCTGCCTGAGATTCCGATAGCAGAGGTTCTATGGCGGAAAATTCAGCAATAAGGACCGGCTTACCATATATCGGATCGTGTAAGCTGTTGCCCGTATCTAACAGTCCGACTAAACGCACACTTTTATCGTTATATGACAATTCTGATGGGAATAGTTCTGTTTCCCCTCTCCTGAACATATAAAAGGTTTGTATGAAAATCGGTACAGATGCCAAAGCAGCTATCACCGCAAAAACATAATATTTTGTATTCCGGTCCCGAAAAATATTTCCGTTCACGAGTTCTCTGAAATAGAATCCAAGATTAGAATAGTAATAAAGTGAATTCATAATACCGCCTAAAAAAAAGGTGGATATGTAAAGAACAATGACCGCCCTGATTCCCGTCTTTAAACCTTTGGGGCGAAATGCAATCACAATCATTGCAAAGCATACGGCACAATAGGAAAACAGGAACTGTACCAACCGGTTAAGATAAGGGACTACAGCTATTATGCAGGCTCCTGCGGCTCCGGCTGCGGCTCCGCCAAGTATTCGCAGGAAACGACCGGAACACTTCAATATTCTCTTTACTATCAGAAGTAATATGATATCCATTATAAAATTAATAAGGAAAATTACATCGATATAAACTTCAAGGTACAAGTCCACCCCCGCTTCCATAACTTGTATTTACTTTACCTATTATAACTTTTTTGTTCCATATAGTTTGTCATTTTCTGGTAATTATTTTGTCTTTTTCATTTACTCATACCTACAAAATAAATGTTAAACCCCCTCCATACTTCCGGTACCTGTATTGTTTTTACAAAATTTGTCAGGTTTAGTGAAAAAAGCAGCCAGGCGAATTAAAAATAATTCCCTGACTGCTTATTATAAATGGAAATATTATTTATGGTTACGGTTCTTCTGTAGAAATTCAGGAATCTTAATTCCTGCCGGTTCCGAATTCCCGCTTATCGTACTGCCGGAAGCAGCGGGTCCGTTATTGGTATGTGTCGGAGGTTTTGCCGTATTGACCGTACTGCTTGCCGCAGCGGTCTGTGCCTGTGCTTTCTCGTAGGAAGGACTGTTTAAAGGATTATGATACCTGTAATCCGGTCTTTGCGTGGCCGGTTTTAAGAATCCCGGCGCCTTTGAGCTTTCTTTCGCTCCCGCATTCCTGTCATCCAGTCCGGTTGCAATGACTGTAATAGTAGCTTCGTCCGGAGTCGCATCATCATACATCGCACCAAATATAATATTGGCGGAATCGCCGGAAAGCTCCTGAACCATAGTTGCCGCTTCATTTGCTTCGATCAGGCTGATATCACCGGATATATTGATGATGACATGGGAAGCACCTTTGATGGTTGTCTCCAACAGCGGGCTTGTAATTGCCTGGTTAACGGCATTGATACACTTGTCATCCCCTTTGCCGATACCGATTCCGATATGGGCAACACCCTTATCCTTCATTACGGTCTGGACATCGGCAAAATCCAGATTAATCAAGCCCGGTACATTGATCAGGTCCGTGATACCCTGAACGCCCTGCTGCAATACCTCGTCGGCTTTCCTTAAGGCATCCGGCATAGTGGTCCTTCTGTCAACGATCTCTAACAGTTTATCATTCGGAATAACGATTAAGGTATCTACATGCTCCTTTAACTTCTCTATTCCGCTTACCGCATTGTTCATACGTGCTTTTGCTTCGAATTTGAAAGGTTTGGTTACGATTCCGACCGTCAGGATACCCATGTCCTTTGCAATCTGCGCAACCACAGGGGCCGCACCCGTACCGGTTCCGCCTCCCATGCCGCAGGTTACAAACACCATATCGGAACCCTTGATAACATCCGTAAGCTCTTCCCTGCTTTCTTCCGCTGCCTGTGCACCGATCTCAGGCTGAGCACCCGCTCCGAGCCCTTTGGTCAGCTTCTCGCCTATCTGTATGCATTGAGGTGCTTTACATGTCTTTAAATGCTGCTTGTCCGTATTCACGCAGATAAAATCCACACCAATAATATTTTCTTCTATCATTCTATTTACAGCATTATTCCCTGCACCGCCAACTCCAATTACAAGTATTTTTGCAGTTGAATCAGCTTCATTAGTCCTTATTTCAAGCAAGGTACTTCCTCCTTCACTATACTAAACTTTTTCACTTATTTTAAATACTTATTATTCTAATTATCGACATCATTATACAATTAATCCAGTCTATTCATTTATTCTATCTTATATAATATCTTTTATTGTAAAAATAATCAACCCTAAATTAATATTTTTTTAATCCAGAGGTTTCGCTATAATCCTGTCCTTTCCATATGCAAAATCTGTCATATCCAGCACTATTTTCTTGCCTTTTGCACTTGGAAGCAGGTTCTTAAGTTCAGCAATCTGTTCATCATAGGTTGTCCTTTTTCCTAATAAAACTTTTACATCACCGCAATATAATATTACCTCCAAATCCAGATTAAATTGTATCGTTTCAATCTCCAAATCGTACTTTTTGATTAGTTGAGTAATGTTAAGAATAACGTCAAATAAAGTTTTCTTCTGAACCACAAGCTTCTCATACAAAACCATTTTGTCAAATTCCAGCCCGGTAACAAAGGGAACTCCGTCCAATTTTTCATCGGAGCTTTCGACGATAATACCGTCCTTATCAAAATACATATAATTGCCCATACATTCGATGCATCCGGTTATCGTCTTTTCGTAAACATGAATTCTTACAGAGTTTCTGTTTACAAGCTCGATATCAACATCCTCAACGAACGGAATGCTGTCAAAGTTACCATATTTATAGCGCAGATAAAGCAAAACCGCATTTCTATCCGTCTTTTTTGTGATAACTTTGTCTTCCAGCTCCTCCGCGGAATAATGACTGCTTCCCACCACCGTTATATTCTCAAGTCTGCAGCTTATAAACAGGACTAATATAAGAATAACAAGAACGAGGCAAAAGGTAATCAGTTTGACGAAGCTTGAAAGGATTCCGCTGTTATGATTTTTTTGTCTCGTTTCCCTCATACTCTTCCCATGCCTTTCCATAACCGGCGTTATTTCTGCTTTTGTCCCGTCAGGAGATATACCGGATATCCGCATTCAGACTTTGTAAATCCCTGCAGATATCTTCGTATCCTCTTTCAATAAAATTAGGGTTATATATTATCGTTTTCCCTTCGGCCATTAATCCGGAGATAACAAGGGCGGCACCACCCCGTAATTCACTGGCACAGACTTCACATCCCTGCAATTTTGATACCCCGTTAACGACTGCTTCTCTTCCGTTGATCCGGATATCGGCTCCGAATTTCATCTGCTCCGGAACATTCTGATATCTGCCCTCAAATATTTCCTCCGCAATTTTGCTGGTTCCGGAAGCCTTCATCAGCACGGACATGATCTGCGACTGCATATCCGTCGGAAATCCCGGATATGGCATTGTCCGGATAAACGGCACCGCTTTTAATTCTCCCGAGGAGGATATGATAATGTAATCTTCCCCGCATATGATATGACAGCCCATTTCCCGTAAAATCTGGATTACACTTTGCAGATACCCGCATCCGATTCCTTTTAATACGGCTTCTCCTCCGGTTCCTGCTACCGCGGCCAAATAGGTGCCCGCCACTATCCTATCGGAATTTGTCGTATATTCCACATTAAATAAGGAATCGACTCCTTCGATCTCGATCTTATCCGTCCCGGCCCCTGCGATTTCGGCTCCTGCCGTATTCAGGAATTTACATAATTCAATGATTTCAGGTTCTCTGGCCGCATTCAGTATCCTTGTTCTGCCGGATGCCAGAACTGCCGCAAGTATCGTATTTTCCGTAGCACCAACGCTCGGGAATTCCAAAAAGATATCGGTTCCCTTAATGCCGGCAGTTGTACAATAAATTTGTCCATCCTTTTCATCCAATGAGATATTCATTTTTCGAAAAGCATTTAAATGATAGTCAATCGGTCTTGCACCTATTGTACAGCCTCCGGGATAAGTTATGGTTACGGTATGTGTCCGGCCTAACAAAGCACCCATTAAAATAATGGAAGACCTCATTTTCTTTACCAGCTTTTCCGGTACCGTCGATGTATTAAGCTTTGTGGTATCAACAATAAGGGAGGAACCTTCCCATACCACAACACAACCGATTGCCTCCAAAATTTTAATCATGTGGTAAACATCCAATATTTTGGGGCATTTATTTATCTTTGCAATTCCATTTATTAATACGGTTGCTGCCAAAATTGGTAGTACTGCATTTTTTGAACCTTGTATGTTAACTTCTCCAATCAGCTGCTTTCCTCCAGCAATTTCTAAATATGCCATGGTGCACCTCAAGAAACTTGAATATAGTAATACTATATGACATATTCTTTGTTTTGTGCCTGTAGCTGATTTGGCAAAAGCTTATACCTATCTTTCATATTTAATCTGGTTGGAAACACTTAGTGCAATTCCCATCTCAAAAAGCAAAACCACAAGTGAACTGCCTCCATAGCTGATGAAAGGCAGCGGAATGCCGGTGGAAGGGATCGTATTGGTTACCACTGCTATGTTAAGCAGCACCTGCACCGACAAATGTGCCAGAACACCTGTGGCAATCAACCCACCATACAGGTCCGGCGCGTTAATCGCAATCACAAACAGTCTCCATATCATTAAAACGAACAGCAGGATTACGGCAACCGCACCGAACAGCCCCAATTCCTCACAAATAACCGAGAATATCATATCATTATGTGATTCCGGTATAAACCCTAATTTCTGCATGCTTTCCCCGAGGCCTTTTCCAAAAACACCGCCGGAAGCAATCGCATAGAGACCCTGTAATATCTGGTACCCCTTCGGATGGGTTTCCACGTTAAGCCATACATCAATCCTCTCGCTGCGGTAGCTGACCCCGAATATGAAAGCGGCACCTATGGCAGCGCCAAAGAGCGCGGAAACAATGAAATATAACTTTTTCCTGCTTGCGACAAAGCAAATGCCGATAAGGACAGCCGCCATAATCAGCGCGGTGCTGAAGTTGGGTATCAGTACCAGTACGATAAGGGGAGCTATAAAAACTGCAACTCTGATAAAACCTCGGAATTTATCCAAACGTCTGGGGGCTATATTTACTATGTAGGCCGTAAACATGATAACGGCTATCTTTGACAGCTCCGACGGCTGAAAACCTCCCAGAGGCCCCAGATCGATCCACCGCTTCGAGCCGTTTATTTCTTTTCCGAATATCAGTACGCAGATCTGCAATGCGATGCAAAGCAGATAGAGCAAAAAAACCGGCCGGATCTTAATTACCGGAAATTTATTGATATAGATACGGTAATCAATCTTTGAAACAATTAACATGACCACGATGCCAAGGAGCGCGGAAGCAGCTTGTTTCTCCAGGTAATAGGCGGGATTGCCGATATCTCTGCTTGCGTTGTACGAGCTGGTGCTATAGATCATTACCAGTCCGAAACAAACCAAAAAGAGTGTTAAGAACAGTAAGCTGTAATCGTAATAGCTATGAAGTTTTCTGGTTTTCTCCTGTTCCCTGTCTGCTCTCGCCATGAAATGTCCCCACCTTAATTGTCCTCTAGATTTCTAACATATTCCTTGAATAATCTTCCGCGTTCTTCATAATTTTTGAACATGCCCCAGCTGGCACAGGCAGGCGACAACAGTACGGAATCACCGCGGTTTGCCTTTGCGGCGCATACTTCTACCGCTTCCGATAAGCTGTCTGCCATAATAATATTTTCAAAGCCATGCCGTCTTGCAGCAGCAGCAATTTTCTCCCGCGTCTGTCCAAGCAGAACCAGGCATCTGATTTTGCCTCCGAACGCTTCAAGCCACTCATCATATTCTGAGCCCTTATCATAGCCTCCCGCTATTAACAGGGTAGGAGTCGGCATGGATTCGATGGCCTTCATCGAGGCATCCGGGTTTGTACCTTTCGAGTCATTATAATATTTTACGCCATTCTTGGTGGTTACAAATTCTATCCGGTGTTCCACCGCCACAAAGCTTGTGACTGCCTTTCGGATACAGTCCAAAGGCACTTTAAGAGAAATAGCCATTGCAACGGCAGCCATTACGTTTTCGTAGCTGTGCCTGCCGAATATATTTAATTCTTCTATACTGCAGATCAAAGTCTTTTCATGTTCATTTCTGTAAATGATCCTATCCTCATCCAGATAGATGCCCTCTTCAAGCTTATGCAGACTGCTGAAGTAAAATACCTTTGCCGCCAGCTTGCCTCCGATCTCCCTTAACACGGTATCCTCATAGTTCAGAACACATACGTCATCCTTGCCCTGGTTACGGGTTATATTGACTTTTGCCGCAATATAGTTCTCCATAGTATGATGACGGTTTAAATGATCCGGCGTAATGTTTAGTATTGCACTGACATCCGGCTTAAAGGAATGGATCGTTTCCAACTGGAAGCTGCTCATCTCCGCTACGGTAACGGATTCCTCCGAAGTTTCAAGAACCGTCCCTGTATAGGGGACCCCGATATTGCCCACCACAAATACGCTGTCATAAAAGGTTTTCATGATCTCACCGACTAAGGTTGTCGTAGTTGTCTTGCCGTTTGTTCCGGTAATTGCGGCAATTTTTCCTTTCGAGAAGCAGTAAGCCAGTTCTATCTCGCCCCAAATGGGTATCTGATTGTCCCTTAGCTTATTTACAATATCCAAATCGGTCGGTACTCCGGGACTTAAGACCGTCAGGTCAAGAGTTCCGATGATTTCTTCCGGGAGGCTTCCAAGCCGGATACTTCCTTTAAAATCTCCCGGCAATTTCGCCCGGATATCTTTTTCCTCCAGAGCCTCGTTTCCGTCATAAAGAATGATATCCGCCGCCACCTGATGCAGCAGCTTTGCTGCAGCAATACCACTGATACCGGTGCCGAATACTAAAACCCTCTTGTGTTCCAATCCCATATCCTTTACCTGTGCCTTTCTACATTTTCATCCGAATCTATATGCCCATCAACGCAACCAGACAAAGCACCGCGGTTATTATTGAAAATACTGCAACTACCCTTGTTTCCGGCCAGCCGCTCAGTTCAAAATGATGATGGATCGGAGCCATCTTAAAAACCCTTTTACCGCCCGACAGCTTAAAATAGCCGACCTGGATCATAACAGACAGTACTTCTACCAGGTAAATCAATCCGACAATCAGTATGAAGAACGGCATACGGAGCATATAGGCGGAAGCAACCACGAAACCGCCCAAGGCTAACGAGCCCGTATCCCCCATGAATACTCTGGCCGGATAAATATTAAATACCAGGAAACCTAAAAGGCTTCCCGCCACCGCACAGGTTATCGGAGATATCCCGCTTCCGGTGCCGATTGCCACCACAGAAAAGAAGGTAGCTATCAACAAGGTGACACTTGTTGCCAGGCCATCCAGTCCGTCCGTAAAGTTGGCTCCGTTAACCGTTCCGAGTACTACCATAAACAGCATCGGAACAAACAGGAACGAGGTATCCCAATAGACTCCGTCCGCAAACCCGCCGGTAAAGGGGATTAAAACGGAGGTGCCCACATCCGTATAGTTCACAAGATAGTAACCAAAGATTGCAGTTACAAGAATCTGTCCTATCAGCTTCTGCCAGGCTTTTAGTCCCAGGGACCGTTTCATGACCACCTTTATGTAATCGTCCATGAAACCGATCAGACCGAAGCCGGCCGTCGCAAACAACACAGGAATGATATCCTGATTCTTTCCGATATATAACAGGGAAGTAAGAATAATGCTTAATAAAATGATAATTCCGCCCATTGTCGGTGTACCGGTTTTCTTCAGGTGACTTTCCGGCCCGTCATCACGTACAAACTGCCCAAACTTAAGCTTCTTCAAAAACGGTATCATGACCGGGCAAAGTATTACGCTAACAGCAAATGATATCAAAACCGGCATTAATATTTTAAAATCCATGTTTCTTTCCTCCCAAGTGAATCCTCATATAAATTCTTCCGTAAAACCAAACAATATTATATGCTATTCCAGGTATAGAATCAAGTCACTATTTCGATCGACCATCTCGCCGGCCAAAGGGAACTGTTCGGTTACGGTATCCCCTTCACCCAGATAATAGATCTCTCCGAAATCATTTGCCTTCAGCAGTTTCTTTACTTCTTTTATATCCATACCGACGAAATTAGGTGTTTCGAGGGTTCCTATATGATAGGTCTCCATCTCAGCCTCCGTATACTTCTCCTCAATGCCCATGTAAGGCAGTATGTTGTCGAATACCTCTGCGACCACCGGTGCCGCAATGGTTCCGCCGTAATAGATCCCTACCGGCTCATCAATCAGGACAACCGCAATTACCTGAGGATCATCGGCAGGTGCAAATCCGAGAAAGGACGATATGTATTTGTTGCTGCTTCTCGGCAGCTTTTCGGAAGTTGCCGTTTTCCCGCCGACCTTAAAGCCGGGTAAGTATGCCCTCTTACCGGTACCGTCCGCCACTACTGCTTCCAGAAGCGCTTTCATTGTCTCAGAGGTTTCCTTTGATATCACACCGGTTTCACCGGGATATTGAATCGTTTTTACTATGGTCCCGTCAGGATTCCGGATCTCGACACCAAAATGCGGGGTAACAATCCTTCCTCCGTTAACCACTGCGCTTGCCGCGGTTAAGAGCTGCAAAGGTGTAATCTGAAAGGACTGTCCGAAGGAAATTGTCGCCAATTCCACCGCTCCGACATTTTCAGCCTTATGCATGATGGATCTTGCTTCGCCCGGCAGGTCAATACCTGTCTTCCGGAAAAGCCCCAGCCTGTTGAAATATTTATACATGTTCGTGATTCCGACTCTTGCACCGATCTCCATAAATACGGGGTTGCAGGAATTCTTAATTCCTTCCACAAACGTCTCGCTGCCATGTCCGCCGGCCTTATGGCAGCGAATCCGGCGGTCTTCCACAACCTTAAAGCCGGGACAGTGAAAGGTGTCGTTTAATTTTACAACTCCTTCCTCCAGGGCTGCGGTAGCGGTTACAATCTTAAAAGCGGAACCCGGTTCATAGGTATCGCTGATGCAGGCATTTCTCCACATATTATTCAGGAGGTCATTTTTCTGTTTCTCATTCAGGGAGCCTACATCAATTCCCTGCGTCATGTTATCCGTCAGCCGGTAGGGATCGTTCAAATCGAATTCCGGTACATTGACCATTGCGTAAATCTCCCCGTTCTGCGGATTCATTATCACCAGCTTTACATTGTTGGCATGCTTGGCTTCAAGGATTTTCTTTGCGGCCTGCTCCGCATATTTCTGTATGTTAACATCAATGCTGGTATACAGATTTTTTCCGGGCTGAGGTTCGATCCGGTCCTCAGCGGCGTTCTCTATCTCGACACCGTATGCGGTGGTAAGTGTTAATATGGTTCCGTCTATCCCTTTCAGAAATTCCTCGTACTCAACCTCTAACCCGATGATTCCCTGATTGTCACTTCCTGTAAAACCAATTACCTTGGAAGCCAGGCTTTCGTAGGGATAATATCTCTTGTAATCCTCATCTACCATGACACCGTTTAAGTCATACCCACGGATTTTATCTGCCAGGTCCTTATCCACATTGGATTTGATCCGCTCGATGGAAGAATTCTTTTCTACTCTTTTCCTAATCTTATCCTCACCGATTCCAAGTTCATCCGAAAGTACCTGTATTACTCTTTCCGGATCCGTTATCTGACTGTGAATAACAGAAATGGTACAAACGGGTTTATTGGTAGCGATCGCGATACCGTTTCTGTCGTATATGGTACCTCTTTCCGCTTTAATCGCACGCTCCCTTTCATGCAGTTCCTGCGCCTTCCTGGCATATTCCGCCGACTTTGCAATCATCAGATATCCCAGCCTGGTCGTTAGCCCTATTGCCGCAAAAAGGACTACCATTACTACGATAAGAATATTACGCCGATTAAAGGTTTTATTTCTTGCCATACCGAAACCTTCATATATCTTATTGCTTTATTTTATTACAAAGTATATGAGGTTATGAATATAACTTTATTCGTAACCGTTCGGCCTTACGGTACATAACCTTTATTCCGCCGTATTCTCGGCCGAAGCGCCGTCTTCCGGATTTTCACCGGCTTCATCTGCATTACCCGCGTTTTCCTCCGCCGTATCATCGCCTTCGTTTTCGGTACTCGGCAATACCGGCTCGCCTGCCTGTGAATTACCCTTGATCTCTTCCGTAGGATACATCTCCAGGAACGGAAGGATTTCCGTCAGGATTTGCTTTGCCATTATCGTGGCATAAGAGTTATCCTGCTTTTCCACATTGGGTTCATCTATTACAATATAGATAACAACTTCCGGCTTGTCCGCAGGTACCTGCCCGATGAAGGATACAAGGCGTCTGTTGTCACCTCTGGGAAGCTTTTCCGCAGTCCCGGTTTTGCCGCCCAGCGAGTAACCGGCCGGTTTTGCCTTTGTCGCGGTTCCTTCCTCCACCGCCAGCAGTGTGGCATCCTTGATAAACTCGGAGGTCTCACGGGAAACCGTCTCTTTTACCAGCTTTTTGTCGATCTCCTTTACGACCGTTCCCTGGTCGTTCAGAATCTGTTTCACGATATGCGGCTCATAATAGTAACCTCCGTTAACCAGCGAGCTATATCCTGCGATCTCCTGGATCATCGTTACCGTCATGGTCTGCCCGAAGCTGCTGGTAGCCAGTTCCGATGCATTCAGGCCCTTCTCTTTTACTAACTGTCCAAGTGCTTCGCCGGGAAGGTCGATTCCGGTTTTATGCCCGAAGCCGAAGAAATTCTGATATCTGTAGAATATACTTCTGCCTTCCTTTTCCCCGATCTGCATGAGCGCGACATTGCAGGATAGCGCCAAAGCCTGTTCCAGGTTAATCTGCCCGTGGCTGTGGCTGCATTTAATAGGTTTAGATACACCTGCAACCTCCAGGGAGCCTTCGCAGAGATATCCGGATGTCGGCTGTATCACATTTTCTTCCAGCCCCGCTGCAACCGTAAATGGTTTAAAGGTCGAGCCGGGTTCGTAATCATCACTTATTGCATAATTTCTCCAGATAGCATACAGAGCGTCCTGCTTCTCCTTCTCATTCATGCCTTCCAGCTCTTCCTTCGTATAAAAGGGAGTCAGATCATACGGTTTATTCAGGTCATATTCCTCATTGGAGGCCATTGCGATAATTTCCCCGTTATTGGGGTTCATAACGATTACGCCCATGTTAAGGCAGCCCGGATCCTCGCGGAAAGCCTTGATATGATTCTGGACAATGCCCTGCACATTCGCGTCAATTGTAGAGACCACCGTGTTACCGTTTTCCGCCGGTTTCACCTTCTGTTCCAGCTTCAGCTCGGCATCCATATATCCGTATTCTCTTCCGTTTACTCCGTTTAATTCCTCATTATAATACTGTTCCATTCCATAGTTTCCGACATTTCCATTCGACGTAAAGCCTATAATATCACCGGCAAGGGTATTATAAGGATATTTCCGCGTATAATCCTCCTCAAACCACACACCCTGTATCTTCTTATTTTTGGAAGCCTTGTTTTTAAATAGCATCATCTCATCATAGTTCAGCCCCTTCTTAAGGATATTATACCTGCCTGACGGATTTGTCTTTACGAGATCCATGAGCGATTCTTCGGTGATATCCTTGTAGCAGCTTGTCAATGCCTTTATGGTAGGATTTAAGTATTCCTCCTTCTGCAGCATGTTATTTACATCCAGTATTACATTATAAACCTTTTCACTCGTTGCCAGCACCGTCCCCTTCCGGTCAAGGATATCACCGCGCTGGTACGGTATCACCTGGCTGCTGTAGGTCTGCTGAGAAAGCACCTTCTTGGCGTAACGTTCCCCATCCGTACGGTTTAAATAAACCAGTCTTCCGATCAGGGCTATCAGAGCTATTATCATAATACAAAAAACAAGCAATAATTTTGCTTGCATTTTGCCTGTAAACTTTTTAATCTTTATTTCACCGTTTGTTCTTCCCATATGTCCACCTTATAATCCGTGCCGTTTACGGCCGTTCCAGCTATGGCACAGATCTTATTTTAGTAATTTATCCAGCAGCGTGTCCTTGTTTTCTTCCGGAATATCCTTATACTGCCTTACATAATCACTGGGGTTGCTGTCATAGGTAATGACCTGATTGTTCTTGGGATAAACCATTCCCAGCTCGTTTGTGGCAACCTTATAAATATAGTTTAAATCCAGATTGGTGTTAATCTGCGACAAGCTATTTCTGTTCTCGTTCTGTAATTTTGTCAAATCGCTTTCAAGTACCGCTATCTGGGAATTCATCCCGGTAATGTTGCTTTGTACCTTCAGATATCCCACACAGGTATACAATGTGATAAAAATCGCAGCAGAAAGTATAAACAGGGAAAAGATATCAAGCCCGGATTGTACCTTCGGTTTCCTTCGAACCCTTCTAACCGGCCGCTCAATATACACCTGCTCTTCTTCATCAGGGTACCTGGGAACCACCTGCAGTTTCCTTGCCGTATTACCCTGCATGTAGTATTCCCTTTGATTGTAGTTTTGTTTTCTTCCTGCGTCCATGCGTATTCCCCCAATTCCTACAAATGTCTTTCAAACACTCTTAACTTTGAACTTTTTGCCCTGCTGTTGTCACGTATCTCCTCTTCCGAAGGTATCACCGGTTTTCTTGTTATCACAATCCCCCTGGACCTGTTACCGCATACACATACCGGAAAATCCGGCGGACAGGTACATGGGTTTTCATTCTTCCTGAAACTGCTTTTTACGATTCTGTCTTCCAGGGAATGAAAGGTTATGATGCAAAGCCTTCCTTTCTCATTCAGCATTTCTATCATATCGTCCAGTGATCTGCTTAGGACCTCCAATTCCCGGTTAAGTTCAATACGGATAGCCTGAAAAGTCTTCTTGGCAGGATGCCCCGTGTTCATTCTGAGCTTCATCGGAATCGCAGCCTTAATGGCTTCCGTTAACTCGTCGGTGGTTTCTATCGGCTTTATCTCCCTTACGCGGACGATATGTTTTGCAATATTCTTTGCGAATTTATCTTCGCCGTAATCACGAATGATCCGGTACAGTTCCTGCTCCGGATATCCATTAACAATATCCCTTGCGGTTCTTTCGTTCCTTGTGTCCATGCGCATATCAAGCGGTGCATTCTCTCTGTAAGTAAAACCGCGTTCCGGAGTATCCAGCTGATAGGAGGAAACACCCAGATCCAGAAGGATTCCATCCGCTTTTTGTATCCCAAGTCCGTGAAGCACCTGGCTCATATCGCAGTAATTACTTCTGATAACGGTTGCCTTATCCTTAAATTCTTCCAGTCTTTTACCGCCTGCAATAATTGCGGCCTCATCCTGATCAATTCCAATCAATCTGCCGCCCTTACCCAGTCTTTTGCATATCTCATAGGAATGGCCGCCGCCGCCGAGTGTCCCGTCTATATAGATACCCTCCGGCTTTATATTCAACAATTCGATTGTTTCATCCAATAGTACCGATTTGTGCTTAAAAATCGTATGATCTGTTAAAGTGTCCACATGAATCCTCCCTTAAAAGCTTAAACCCAGCTCGGCCATGTGCTCAGCAATCTGATCCATGTTATCGTAGCTGTTATTGCTTTCCCAGCGTTCCTTGCTCCAGATTTCGATTTTGCTTAAAACGCCCACAAAAACGATATCCTTTTCTAACGCCGCCTGTTCCCTTAGCTTGCCCGGGATCAGTATCCTTCCCTGCTTGTCCACTTCACAGCCGGCAGCGCCTGCTAAGAAATAACGCTGTAATTGTCTGGCATCCTTATTGCCGGGGAGTTTTCTCAATTCAGTAATGAAGTTCTGCCATTCATCATTAGGATAGACAAATAAGCAGCCGTCTAAACCTTGCGTAACAACGAATTCATCGCCGAGAGATTCCCTGAACCTGGAAGGTACGATAATTCTTCCCTTTGCATCAATTGTATGATTGTACTCTCCCATGAACATGAATCTCACCACCAATCAACCATTTGCCACCACTTCTCACCACTTTGCTCCACTTATAAAGCTATTTTATAATATTTCAGGGAATATATCAAGCATTTGTACAAAAAAAAATACAAGCACCACCTGTTAAGAATGGTTGCTTGTATTCCTTTTTTTTCGCCACACTATATATAGTATAATTTAAGAATTTCGAACAGATTATGTCAATATATAGTCAATTAAGTTAATTTTAGTAAATTAGTCCCGTCTTCTGCGGATGGAGCATCTTTTTAAAATGATGATAATTCCCGAAGCCGCAACAAGTAAAATGGACAGGAGCTGAGATACCGCTATCGGGGAACCCCACAGGAAAAGCTGATCCGTCCTGATACCTTCGATCCACACCCTGCCCAGTCCATAACCGAACAGATAGAACAGAAATACCTCACCGTTAAACTTCTTATGCTTCGAATAAAATATCAGAAAAATCAATACGCCGAGATTCCAGACAGACTCATACAGGAAGGTGGGATGTACCTGTATATAGGTAATTCCGTTAACAAAAACCGTATTGTCCCTGATCTCCATGATCCGCCTGTAAGCATCCGGGCGGTTTGCATACTTTTCGGCCAGGTAGGCTACGGAACAGGTATAGTCACCGCCCACATCACGGATGTCCAGGCGCATGGCAAACAGATTATTTGTGTATTGCCCAAACACTTCCCGATTAAAAAAATTGCCCCATCTTCCGATCATTTGTCCGGTTATTAACCCAAGGCAGCCGGTATCCGCCAGCAGCCCAAAGGATATCTTCTTTATCTTAGTATAAACGAGAGCCGTAAGGACGGCAGCTATCACACCGCCGTAGATGGCAAGCCCGCCGTTTCGGGTATTAAAAATCGATATCGGGTTATCCTTGAACTCGTCCCAGGTAAAAACCACATAATAAAGCCTGGCTCCGATGACGGACAATATAATCGCATACAGGGCGAAATCCAAATATACATCCGGGTTTTGTTTTGTACGTCTTGCCTGCCATTCGGCCACCAGATAGCCGGCGGCCATCCCCAGTGCAATGATTATCCCATAATATGCAATATCAATTCCGAACACTTTGACTGAGGAACCGACATTGTCAAATTCGATACCCAGATTGGGAAACTGAATGCTCGCGATTATACTTTGATACATATCCATTCACCACTCTCCTAAACATTAAAACGGAAAAGAACAACATCCCCGTCCAAAACGACATACTCCTTGCCTTCGGAACGAACCAGTCCCTTATCTCTGGCCGCATTATAGCTGCCGCATTCGACAAGATTATCGTAGTTAACGATCTCCGCACGGATGAAACCTCTTTCGAAGTCGGTATGAATCTTGCCGGCCGCCTGCGGAGCCTTCGTCCCTTTCGTAATGGTCCATGCCTTGGTTTCCTTGGGCCCGGCCGTCAGATAGCTGATCAGACCCAGGATATGATAGCTTGCACGGATTAATTTCTCCAGACCGGATTCCTTTAGTCCCAGCTCTTCCAGAAACATCTTTTTCTCATCTTCCTCAAGCTCCGCAATCTCCTGCTCGATCTGGGCACAGATTACAAACACTTCGGAATTCTCTTCCCGCGCAAATTCCCCGACTTGATTTACATAAGCATTGCCCGCTCCGTCATCTGCCAGGTCCTCTTCCTTCACATTAGCCGCGTAGATAACCGGCTTGTATGTCAGCAGATTATATCCCTTCAGAAGATTTTGCTCTTCTTCATCCAGGGAAACAAGGCTTTTTGCCATCCTGCCGTCTTCCAGATGCTTCTTTAACTGTTCCAGCAGCACAGCTTCCTTTGCCAGTGCCTTATCGCTTTTGGCGGCTTTCGAAACTCTGGACATCCTTCTTTCTATTATTTCCAGATCGGAGAAGATTAATTCCAGATTAATAGTCTCTATATCACGCAGCGGATTGATGGACCCGTCGACATGTATTATATTGGCATCTTCAAAACAACGGACCACATGAACGATGGCATCCACTTCACGGATGTTGGACAGGAACTGATTGCCTAGCCCTTCCCCTTTGGAGGCGCCTTTTACCAATCCGGCAATATCCACAAATTCAATTGCTGCGGGAACTACCTTTTCCGAGTTATATAAATCACCCAATACCTTTAATCTTTCATCCGGCACTAATACGATTCCGACGTTCGGGTCAATCGTACAGAACGGGTAATTTGCCGATTCCGCCCCTGCCTTGGTTAATGAATTGAATAATGTGCTCTTACCGACATTTGGTAAACCTACGATACCTAACTTCATATGTGTCTCCTTTTCAATCTTTTGATTCTATTGCAATGAGTATGCCGTCCTTCAGTGTAATATCGGCCTGCGCACCGGCAATTTCATTACTGACGCCGATACTTTCTCCGATGTGAAGTGTTCTCTTCGTTAAGGGATACTTAAAGCCTTTGAGGGTAACCTCCGTTACGGTCTCCGTCAGCGGCAGAAGGGATAGAAACGGACCATACATTTCTTTCTTACATAATGTCGTATTCCGGTTAATTAGATATATCTTATTATGCCCATCCACAATGGATGCCTTAATATTCTTTTGAAGCGGCAAAACCAGCAGGTGAATGTTTGCAAGCAGATGATCGATACGTGTTCCGGTTGCCCCCAGGACGACGATCTCCTCCGCACCCAGTTCCAGGGCAAGCTCTATCGCAATATGAGTATCCGTGGCATCCTTGACGGGATTATATTTTTTTATCGTTACGGCAGGATTACCGCCGCCATTCTGTCTGTATCTGTCAAGCAGCTCCTCAGGCACCGAATCGAAATCACCTATGATATAATGAACCGGAAGCTTTAATTCGTCCAAAGTAACAAGCCCGCTATCGGCCGCTATGACGGTGTCAAAGCACCGGCCTGTCAGATAATCGGCGGCAAATTCCCTGGAAATCGTCCCGCCTGTCAGTATTAATATCCGATTTTTAAGCATGTCCGTTTAAAACCTCTTTAAAATTCTTCACATTTCTTTCGATATCTCCGCCGAATACGGCGGTACCGGCAACTATTACATTGGCACCCGCATTAAGGACCTCTTTCACATTTGCCAAGGATACCCCGCCATCCACTTCAATATCGAACGAATACCCATTCCTGTCCGATAATGCTTTTAAGCTTCTGATCTTATCCAGCATAAACGGAAGAAATTTCTGTCCGCCGAAACCCGGATTAACACTCATAAGCAGTATCATATCGATGTCCGCAAGCGAATAGTCCAGTACCGATAAGGAGGTTGAAGGATTCAGGGCAATACCTGCTTTTAAGCCCATCTCCCTGATGCTTGATACGGTCCGGTTTAAATGCCTGCAAGCCTCGGCATGTACGGTAATGATATCGGCACCTGCTTTTGCAAAATCTTCCACATAGCGGATCGGCTCCTCTATCATCAGATGAACGTCGAAAACCAGTTTGGAGGCCTGACGTATCGACTGAATAATTGGTATACCTATGGAAATACTCGGAACAAAAGCTCCATCCATCACATCGATATGAAGATAGTCTGCTCCGGCGCTTTCCGCTTTATTTATTGCATTACCCAATGTTGAAAAATCTGCGGCTAATATTGACGGTGCTAATTTATTCATGCTGATTCCCGACCTTTCCTTATCCTTCTTAACAGCTGTTACTGTTTCAGTATTTTTTGATATCTTTAAGCTCTTCATAAAGTTCCTTATAATTAGAATAACGGATACTGCTGATCTTTCCTTCTTTTAATGCCTGTTTAACCGCACAATCCGGCTCATTGATATGGACACAGCCTATGAATCTGCAGTCCCCTTCATATTCACGGAATTCCACGAAGAAATCCTTAAGCTCCTCTTTATCCGTATCATTAATATAGAGGGAACTAAAGCCCGGAGTATCCATAACAAAGGTGTCCCTGCCGATATGGAACAATTCGGAGTGCCTGGTCGTATGTCTGCCTCTTCTTATCTTCTCGCTTATTTCCCCTATTTCCATATTGGCTTCCGGCTGCAGCATATTTATGACGGAGGATTTTCCTACGCCGGACGGCCCTGCAAGAACCGTTGTTTTATTGTCCAACAATTCCCGCAGGGTCGCAATCCCTTCCTCCGTATAGGTACTGGAAAGGACTACCCGATAACCGCACCTGGCATAGGTCCCTTCCAGTAAAGCAAGCTCCTTTTCCGTTACGATATCCCGCTTATTAAAGCATACAATTGTATTTACCTGTTGTTTTTGCATCGTAATCAGAAACCTATCCAATAAATTAAGATTCGGATTCGGATCTGCCGCCGCAAAAATGACAAGTGCCTGATCCACATTGGCAACGGCAGGGCGTATAAGCTCATTCCGGCGTTTCAGGATCCGGGTGATATTACCCTTCTTACCCTTCTCGTCAACAATGTCAAGACAGACATCATCCCCGACAAGCGGTTTTATCTTCTGATTGCGGAAGATTCCTTTCGCCTTGCACTCATATACACCCAAATCCGTCACATAGATATAGTAAAAACCTGCAATACCTTTTATTATTTTTCCCTGCATCACTCATCATTCCGCCGGTGCAAATACAACCGGATATGAAGTCGTTTCCTCATAATCCGATAATACGCCGTCAATTTCCTTTGCTACGTACATCGTTACGGTACCGTTTGTATTGCTGCTGCTCTTTATATCATAGATAGGCATCGGGAAATCATTATAGGTCTTCTTCTCTTCAAGAAGCGTGGTAATATTACCGTCCTGTTCGAGCTCAACCAGTACTTTCCCGCTTTCCCCCTCATAGTCGAACGGATTCTCGGTAATCACAACCTGACCGACATAGCCCGACGATTCGTCTTCATCCTCAAAGCCCAGGCTTATGGTTATATCAACCTTCGTACCTTTCGGTATCTTGGAACCGGCGTCATAGCTCTGGTACATAACCTCTCCGTTGGCATATGTGTCGGAATAATCACTGCCTGCCTTGCCAAGTGCCAGGCCGACATCTTCCAATGCCTTCTTTGCCTTACTTTTCGACAATCCGTACAAACTAGGCACCTCAACGTCCTTATTCTCCGGTCCGTCGCTTATCAGTATAGTTACCGTATCTCCCTTCACGACCATGCTATGCCTCGGCGGATCGGTAGAAACTACTCTGCCTTCCTCTGTCTCCTCACTGAAACCAAAAGCGTGCTTTACGATAAGTCCGGCATCCTCCAGCATCGTTACCGCCTTGGCATCCGTCAGATTATACACCATTGGTATCTCAAAGGATTCCGGACCGCTGCTTACCACCAGCTTAATCTCTTCATCCGGAGCGACCTCTGCTTCCGGCTTCGGGTACTGATCCGATACAAAGCCTTTTTCAACAGTGTCGGACGGCTGCTCCGTATAGCTAACATTGAAATCCTTCGATTTTTCATACAATAGCTCCTGGGCATCTGCCAGTTTATATCCTTTCACATCCGGAAGCCCTATTCGTTCCACGCTTTCGTCGGCCGTCACGGAAGGAGACGGCGAAATCGATGCCTCAGCCGTCGGAGCGGCATTGCCTTCGTCCTTAGGCGGAAGCAGGTGAAAGAACTTCGTTACCGCAAAGATAATCAGGCACAGGATAATAACACCGGCCGCCACCGTACCGATGATAGCAATCTTTTCTACCCTCGGATCAACGGAATCAAGCTCTTCGTCATCATCCGAAGAAGCCTGCTTCAAATCCGGACTCGTCCTGCGTCCGTCCGTATTCTGAAAACTGTCCTTATACATATCATATCCGTTTCCGGATGCTTTTGTCACATTCTTAATATGGTTTACGTCCGCCTCCGATATGGTGATGGTTGGCGAATCACTGACCGAAGCCGCAGGAATCACAACAAAATCACCGTTAGGATTTGAGATGGAACGTTTTAAATCGGCAATTAAATCCGAAGCGGTCAGATAACGCCGCTCAGGTTTCTTCTGCATACATTTCTGAACGATACGCTCAACACTGATTGGGATATTGGGGTCTAACTCACGCAAAGGCGTGGCTTCACCCTGGATATGAAGGAGCGCTACCGATACCGTATTGTCCCCTGCGAACGGAACCTGCCCGGAAAGCATTTCATACAAGGTTACACCCAAAGAGTAGATATCACTCTTTTCGTCGCTGTAACCGCCTCTTGCCTGTTCCGGTGAAAGATAATGTACAGAGCCCATAGCATTCGAAGTAATGGTGTTTGAATTCGTTGCTTTTGCAATGCCGAAATCCGTAACCTTTACTTTTCCCTCTCTGGAAATAATTATGTTCTGCGGCTTGATATCCCTGTGAATGATATGGTTCATATGGGCCGCTTCCATTCCCATTGCAATCTGAATGGCAATACCGACTGCTTCCTTAACCTCAAGCTTCCCTTTTCTTTCAATAAAATTCTTCAGTGTAATGCCTTCCACCAGTTCCATTACGATATAATGCAGCCCGTTGTCGTCACCGACATCGTATACATTTACTATATTGGGATGGGATAAGCCTGCCGCCGATTGTGCTTCCCCTCTAAATTTATTGACAAAATTCTTGTCATCACTGTATTCTGGTTTTAACACTTTAATTGCTACGAAACGATTCAGTCTGTGACATCTGGCCTTATAAACATCTGCCATCCCGCCGGTACCGACTTTATCGATTATTTCGTAACGATCGCTTATAAACATGCCCGGTTTTAACATTCTTACTCACCTCTCACTATGGTTTTACTAAAACTATCGATATGTTATCTTTGCCGCCGTTCTCATTTGCCCTTTCCACTAAGGTTTTTGCAGCCTTCTCCAAATCCTCAGGGTATTGTTTGACTATTTTCATGATCTCCTGATCATCCAGCATATTGGTCAGTCCATCCGAGCAAATTAAAACGGTATCGTCTGTCTTTAAGTTGATCTCAAAATAATCAGGTACAACATTGGCGTTGGCTCCTAAAGCTCTGGTAATAATGTTCTTATTCGGATGAAACCGCATATCCTTTCTGTCGAGTTCCCCGGTTTTAACCATTTCTTCCACGAGGGAATGATCCTCCGTGACCTGCTTCATTCCGTCACCGATGACATACAACCTGCTGTCACCGATATTGGCAACATACATAACGGAATCGATAATCGTCGCAGCAACAAAGGTAGTGCCCATTCCTTTTAAACTATGGTTTATCCTTGCTTCCTCAAGAAGCAGATCGTTCGTAAACTGTAACGCTTCCGATATCATTCCTATCGGGGTCTTTATCTGGTTTTTTCTAATCTGTTCCGTAAAAACTTCTACACAAAATCTGGAAGCATAATCCCCGGCATTATGTCCGCCCATTCCGTCAGCTACTATGAACAAATTTGGAAGCCCACCTACGCTATTCTCATCACAAAAAATGTAGTCCTGGTTAATCTGGCGTTTTTCTCCTACATCTGTTATAGAAAAAGATTTCATGTTCACACCTCCTCTAATTTCAAAATACTATATTTTGAAATATAGAATCACAGCCCTAATCAGTATAATGATCCAGATAGTTTTTACGTAATTGCCCGCAGGCAGCATTGATATCTGTACCCATTTCTCTTCTAATAGTAACATTTATTCTATATTTTTCAAGTATATTTTTAAATTTTTGAATTTTTTCAGCCCCTGATTGCCTGTAATTTCTCTCCTTTATCGGATTGACCGGAATAAGGTTAACATGACAGTTCAGGCCTTTTATCCTGCGCGCAAGCTCCGCGGCATGTTCGGGCGAATCATTCACGCCCTCCGCAAGACTGTACTCGAAGGTGATTCTTCTTCCTGTTTTTTCATAGTAATAAGCACAAGCCTCCATAATATCGTCCATGCCATAACGTTCCGAAACCGGCATAAGCTGTTTTCTTACCTGATCGTTCGGGGCATGTAACGATAACGCCAGGGTAATCTGAAGCTTTTCCCCCGCTAACGCCTTCATTCTGTCCACAAGCCCGCAGGTCGAAACCGTTATATTCCGCTGACTGATATTCAAGCCGTTGCCGTCTGTCAGCATACCAATGAACTTAAGCAGGTTATCATAGTTGTCCAGGGGTTCGCCGGTTCCCATAACCACTACATTAGCTACCCTCTCGCCGGATGCTTTTTGTATCCGGTAAATCTGCTCCAGCATCTCGGAAGGTCTTAAATTCCTTTCAAAGCCCCCTATTGCAGAGGCGCAGAACCTGCAGCCCATCTTACAGCCAACCTGGGAGGATATACATACGGAATTGCCGTGGTGATACTTCATAAGTACACTTTCCAAAACATTGCCGTCGTTTAACCGGAACAGGAATTTAGCGGTTTCCCCGGACTCCGACTCCAATTTATCAAGCGTTTCAAGGCTAGTCAGGACACATATATCCTTAAGCCGTTCCCTTAACTGCAACGGAATATTGGTCATTTCCTCAAAGCTGTCCGCCAGCTTTACATGCATCCAGTCATAGATCTGTTTTGCCCGGAAGGCTTTCTCTTTCAGGCCGGCCGTCAGCACCTTCAGTTCTTCCAAATCCAAAGATTTAATATCTATTTTATCCATCCTAAATAAATGCCTCTCTTAATTTCCCTTTTTCTGCCCGTACCTTCTCAGTCTGGCAATAAAGAAACCGTCGGTATCGTGTATTCCGGGTATCAATTGCAGATATCCTTCCTTCACCGTACTACTCCGAAGCCCCTCCGGCAGATACAGTTCCAGACTTTCCGGCCTGAAATCATAGCTGTCTGTAAACCAGCGCACGTTTTCTATATTTTCTTCCCGGTTAACGGTGCAGGTACTGTAAATCAATACCCCGTCCTGTTTCACATACTGCTGCACTACCTTAAGGATCTCCCTTTGAAGCCGTACCAGTCCAAGCTGCTTCTCTCTTGTCATATTATATTTGATATCGGGTTTTCTGCCGATGACCCCCAGTCCGGAACACGGCAGATCCGCAATCACAATATCTGCCTTTCCGATGCTTTCCTGATCCGCAAGCAAAGCATCCTGTATCTTTACCTCAATATTGGCATACCCCAGACGGGCTATATTCTCCCGTATTAATGAAATTTTACCGTCGGATATGTCCCGTGCGCTTACCTTTCCGGTAGCATTCATTCTTTCCGCAATATGAAGAGCTTTCCCGCCCGGCGCCGCGCACACATCGACAACATAGTCGCCTTCCCTTACGCCGGATACCTCTCCGACTAACATGGAACTTTCATCCTGTACCTGAAAGTAACCCTTTTGGAATGCTTCCATCCGGCTTAGGGAATCATAATCCGAAATCTTTAGCGCATAAGGCAGATAAGAGCCGTTTTCAACGGCAGCTCCCGACTTCGTAAGCTGCTGCCTTAGTTCTTCCGCCGTAATTCGGTTCAGATTGCATCGGATTGTTGTCTTCCGGTCCTCGAGGGAAGCCATAAACATCCGTTTCACAACCGAATACTCATATTGGTCCAGTAAATTCCCGATAAGCCATTCCGGTACGGAATAGGCTATACTCAGGTAACGGACCGGTTCCTGCTCTTCCTTCGGATAGGGCAGGTTTCCCTTCTGCCTTGCCGCATTACGCAGCACCCCATTAACGAAACCGCTCAGATTCTTAAAGCCTCTCTTTTTTGCCAGCTTCACCGCTTCATTGCAGACTGCGGAATCCGGAACCTGATCCATATATTTTATCTGATATACGCTCATTCTTAAAAGATTGCGTATGAACGGTTTCATCCTGTTTACTTTCAGTGTGGAATAACAGTTCAGGATAAAATCGAGCGTGATGAGACGCTCAACCGTTCCTTCACAGATTCTTGTAATCAGTGCCCTGTCCTGCTTTCCGAGATGCCGGTACTGCTTAAGAGCACCTCCAAGTACGGTATGGCTGTAATTACCATTCTCAAGTATATCCGTCACTATCTCAAGCGCTATTTCTCTTGCATCCGTCTGTTTTTCAGTCACGGTCCCTTCCTCCAAACAGGAAAAGCAGCCTGATTAATTGCAGTACCATTGCGGCAGCTCCCGCTACATAGGTCAGTGCAGCCGCACCCAGCACCGCCCTCGTATGCTTTAATTCCTCGTCATAAAGAATTCCGGTATCCCCAAGGATACGGACCGCTCTGGCAGAGGCATTTAGTTCCACCGGCAAGGTGACCAGCTGGAACAATACTGCCGCGGAGAACAGAATTATGCCAATATCAATCAATATCTGTGAATTGGCAAACAATGCCCCCACTAAAATAATCGGCCATGAGACGGCCGAACCGAAATTGGCCACCGGTACGATGGCAGAACGCAGGCGAAGCGGCACATAGCCGTTGTTATGCTGGATGGCATGGCCGCATTCATGTGCCGCTACCCCGATCGCCGCAACGGAAGTCTGTCCGAATACACTGTCGGACAGGCTTAAAGTCCTGTTCCTCGGGTCATAATGGTCCGTCAGATTACCTTCCACTCTCTGTACGGCTACATCATAGATTCCTGCGGAGCGGAGAATCCTTTCAGCCGCTTCCGCACCTGTCATTCCTGACATGCTTCTTACTTTTGAATATTTTGCAAAGGTTGTTTTCACTCTTGCCGATGCCGCCAGACACAGCACCGCACCGATTATAACCAGAATATAATACGGATCGAAATACAACATAGTTTCCTCCATTCCCGCGCTTCTTTCTGCGCGCACATGTCTCGGGTTTTCTGTGACTTTCGCTTGCTCCACTCACAAAAAAACTCGCGATACCATAATATATTATAATATGGTTCCCTCAATTATAGAATATCCACGCAAAAAAGCCTCAACTGTCATCCTTTTTTTACCTTCCAGCTGTAATTCACGTACGATCAGGTTACCCTTCCCGGTCGCAACTACAATGGAATCCTTCGTAGCGGAGACGATTTCACCGGGTGCACCTGCCGCCGGGGTATCCGCGGCGTCGGCATCCCATATCTTCAGGGCTTTTCCGTCCAGCACCGTATAGGCACTCGGCCAGGGATTCAATCCGCGTATCAGTCTTTCGATTTCACATGCGGAATTGTTAAAGTCTATATGCCCCTGGGATTTATCCAACATTTTTGCATAGGTCATTTCCGCATCGTTTTGCTTCTCTCTGACTGCCGTGCCGGATTCCAGAGCCGCCAGTGCTTTCACCAGTAAATCACCGCCGCAGACTGCCAGCTTGTCGTGCAGACTTCCGGCTGTTTCCTTGGGATCTATCGGAACCTCGGCCTGCATAATCATATCTCCGGTATCAATCCCGGGATCCATATGCATAATGGTAATGCCTGTCTTTTCCTCACCGTTTATGATACTCCACTGGATCGGCGCGGCTCCCCGGTACTTCGGAAGGAGAGACGCATGAACATTAATGCAGCCGTATTCGGGTAACTCCAATATATTCTTCGGCAATATCTGTCCAAATGCGGCCACAACTATGATGTCCGGTTTCAGTTCCTCCAGGACGGAATAAAAACCTTCCTGCTTAACTCTTTCCGGCTGATATACCGGTATATTGTATTGTACAGCCAATTCCTTCACAGGAGTAAACTGCACCTGTTTGCTTCTTCCCTTGGGCCTGTCCGGCTGCGTAACCACTGCCAGCACCTGATGTCCGGAACGGAGTAATTTATCCAGTACGGCGGCAGCCAGGCCGGGAGTACCCATAAAAACTATTTTCATACCTTGTCCGTTGCATATCATCTCTGTCTAAGATATGATACTGCCTCAACAGTCATGCCGAAAGAATGAGACAGCCGCAAACTAACCTTTCCTTCCGTATTTTCTCCGGCATCCTTACTTTATTATAATAAATTCATGTATTGAAATCCACCACTTAAGAAAGACTTCATAATATTTAATAGATTCTTAATTGAATATTTCCAGTCATATGCAATTCTATTCCTCGATACTTTCCGCGGAATGAAGATCACCGATGACTTTATCGACATAGAGAATACCTTCCAGGTGATCTATCTCATGGCAGAACGCCCTTGCAAGCAGTTCGGTGCCTTCCAGTGTGATTTCCTCCATGTCTTCGTTCAATGCCCTGACTTTCACATAGTTAGGTCTTGTCACAATTCCGGATTTACCGGGTAAGCTTAAGCAGCCTTCATCACCCGTCTGTTCCCCGTCCGTTTCCAATATGACAGGATTGATCAAAACGATCGGGCTGTCGCCCTCCGGAGATGCATCGATTACAACGATGCGTTTCAGGATTCCTACCTGGGGCGCCGCCAGGCCGACACCCTGCGCCTCATACATGGTATCAAACATGTCTTCAATAAGCGTTTTCAGCTTCGGAGTCATCTCCGTAACCTCCCTTGATACTTTCGTTAACGCTTTGTCACCTATCATTCTGATATTTCTGATTGCCATCCTAACCTCTTTCCTGCATTTTAACTTACCTGTAAGTTATTAATTGCGTAAATTTTCAGTTTTAAATTCTTTTTGTTGCCTTTTACTTCTATGCTAATAGCTGCTCATCGGATCAAAATCAAACTGTACGCCGCAGCCCTTAAAATATTCCGAATAGCTGACATAGCCTTCCAGATAGTTTTTTATCCGGATCAGCAATCCGTAATCCTTTTGCTTTATATATACCATAAACCGGTAAATATCGTTTGCCTTCGATAATGTGGCCGCCGCTGGACCGATTATCGCAGTCTCATCCGCATTTTCCTTGGCTTCACCTGACGATACAATCCACTCTCTTAAAGCTCCGTTAAGCAACCCGGAAGCAAAGTTCGCTTTTTCCTCGTCCTTTGAAGCAATAAGAACAGCCAGTATATGGGCGGCCGGCGGATATTGAAGCAGTTCCCTGTAGTGCATCTCCTGCTTGTAAAAACCGGCATAATCCCCCCGGCTTGCCGTCGTAATACTATAATGCTCCGGCTGGTAGGTCTGGATAATTACCTCTCCGGGGTCTTTCCCCCTGCCGGCCCGCCCGGCAGCCTGGACCAAAAGCTGAAAGGTCCTCTCCGCCGCCATGTAATCCGACGCGTATAAAGAAAGGTCGGCGGCAAGGATACCAACCAGGGTTACCATCGGAAAATCGTGTCCCTTGACAATCATCTGGGTACCGACCAATATATCCGCTTCCTGATTGGCGAATGCGGACAGTATCTTCTCATGGCCGTCTTTCGTTCTCGTCGTATCCATATCCATGCGTAAAACTCTTGCGCCGGGGAACTCTTTTCTTACCTGTTCCTCGACCTTCTGTGTTCCGGTTCCGAAAGCCGCTATATAACGGGAACCGCAATTCGGACAGGCCGCCGGAGAAGGCTCCGCGTGTCCGCAGTAGTGGCAGACAAGGGTCCCGTTATTATGTGATGTCAATGAGATATCACAGTGCGGACATTTCATTACATGTCCGCAGCTTCGGCAGGAAATGAAACCGGCATAGCCTCTTCTATTGATAAACAGCATGATCTGCTGTTTTTTTCTTAATCTTTCTTCCATTAATTCCTTTAAATGAAGACTGAAAATGGATTTATTCTTCTTTTTTAATTCTTCCCGCAAATCTTCGATCCAAATCTTCGGCAGAGAGCTGTCACCGATACGTGACGGCAAGGTATAGAGCTTATAGTTCCCCTGCAATGCCCTGCCGTAGGATTCCAGCGAAGGAGTGGCGGAGCCAAGAACCACACTGGCACCGGCAAGCCGGGCACGCTCTACCGCGACATCTCTGGCATGATATTTCGGTAAGCTCTCGCTCTTATAGCTGCCTTCGTGTTCCTCATCCATGATAATCAGGCCCAGATCCTGAAACGGTGTAAACAATGCCGATCTCGGGCCGATCATAATATCAATGGCACCTTCCCTGGCTCTTACATACTGATCATACCGTTCCCCCTGGGACAGCCTTGAATTCATAATAGATATCCGGTCACCAAACTTTTTATAGAAACGCATCACCGTCTGATAAGTCAAAGCAATCTCCGGAATCAGCATAATTACCTTTCTGCCCTGCTTTATGACCGCGGATATGATCTCCATGTATACCTCCGTCTTTCCGCTTCCCGTAACACCGTGCAGCAGATAGACGTCCCGGATTCCGGACCGGTAATCATCTGTTATCCCTTTTACGACCATTCTCTGTTCTTCCGTAAGCAGAATATTCTCTTTCTCTGCGCCGGTGTCGGCAACAGGGTTTCGGAACAATCGTTCTACATCTGTAGTGATGATACCCATACCTTCCATATCCCTTATGGTGTTTCTGGAAATATTTAATTTGCTTACGGCCAGATCAAAATCAATTTCTTCCTGTTTCAGTATTTCTTCCAGCAGACGCACCCGTCCGCGGTTATTTTTCTTGATAAAGGTGTCAAGATATTCGCTTGCTTCTCCCGCTGCCATGCTCAGTCTTATGGTTTTCTTTTCCCTGGATTTCACCGTTCTTTTGACCGGAATGACCGTTTTCAGGGCGTCATTCATGGTAGCTCCGAAGCTTTCCTTCATCCAATAAGCCAAATGTATCAGCTGACTTTCTATTATCAGGGCATCATTTACTATCTCACGTATCGGCTTGATTAACTCTACCTTCCATTTCGGTTCGGAAGAAAGGCCTACGATGTAGCCCTTAATCAACCGGTCTCCCTTTCCGAAGGGAACCATTGCCAAAGCCCCGATAACCGCCTGGTCCGCCATCTCTTCCGGAATTCTGTATTGGTATGTTTTATCCAGGTTTTCATGGGAAATATTAACGATTATATCTGCATATTCCATTTTCATACCAATTCACCGCCTTTACCTTATCCTTTTGCCAATTACCCGTTAACCGGAATATCCTGCTGTGCCGGGCCGCCGGATAAAGCCCTGACGATCTCATCCGTCCGCATGGACCTGGAACCCTTTACCAATACCGCATCACCGGCTCTTACCGTGCTTTTCAGATAAGCGGACGCTTCCTCATTCCTTTGAAAGCTATGTGTAACCACCGCAGGATTCTTATCCTGTATCGCCTGTGCTATATAAGCAGCTTCACTGCCTACGGTAACCACTTCATCCACCTTTTGCCCCGCAATGTAGGTTCCCACCTCATAATGGCATTGGTAAGACTGCTCACCAAGCTCCAATACATCCGCAAGCACCGCTATCCTGCGGGTAACGCCTTCCAGCTCTATAAGAACCTGAATCCCGCTCTTCATGGAATCCGGGCTTGCATTGTAGGAATCATCTATTATTTTCACCTGATTCAATTCCAGTATCTGCCCGCGCATGGCAATCGGCTGATAAAGGCGCAGCCCTTCTTTTGCAACGGAAGCCGGAATACCGTATTGCTCCGCCGCAGCAAGTGCCGCCAGGGCATTGTATACGTTATGGATACCCAAAACCTGCAGCTCGATTTCTTCCTCGTTACCGTGATCTGTTACCAGATTAAAATAAGTTTTCCCGTCTTTCATCCGGATATCTTCCGCACGGTATCCGCAGAAGCTTTCCGTCCCAAACGCGACCACATCGGCATTCTTAAGTGCCCCCGCGGTAACGGCACTGATATCAATGCCTGCCTTTTGCCCTGATTCCGCCTGAAAGGAGCTTCGGGAAGCAGCAGAGGAATCCTTTCTGTCCGGGTACCTGGAGTAATAGATATCGGCAAGCAGCGTATCATTGCCGTTAATATACAGCTTGGAATGCTCGCCGAATGCATTTATTATGTTTAACTTTTCTTTACGGATATTCTCTTTTGTTTTTAACTGTCCGATATGGGATACCCCGATATTTGTCATGATGGCAGCTTCCGGCTTTGCTATGGCTGTCAGCTTTGCCATCTCCCCTTCCTCGCTCATGCCCATCTCAATTACCGCTATCTGATGGCAGGGATTTAACCGGAGCATCATGAGCGGAAGCCCGATCTGACTGTTCATGTTCCCTTCTGTCTTAAGGACATTATATCCGGTCATAAACGCCGCCGCAACCATTTCCTTCGTCGTGGTTTTCCCGACACTTCCCGTTATCCCGATCACCGGCACGCTGAATCTCCCGCGGTACCAGGAGCCAAGAGCCTGCAAGGCAGCCAGTGTGTCTTCAACCGCAATATATATATGCTCCGGCAGGACAGTTTCCGGCCTGCTTGTAAAGCAGGCTGCCGCCCCGTTTGCAAAAGCATCGTCAATATAATCGTGTGCATCCACTTTTTCGCCAACTATGGGTACAAAGAGCGCACCGGGCTCCAGGTTTTTAGAATTCGTACTTACCGAATTAATACGGTAATTCCTGTCACCTTGCAATATCCTGCCGCCAACGGCTTGTGCAATTTCTTCTATACTTAAAGCTTCCATCAGATCACTTCAATTCCTTCCGCTTTCATTTCCGCTAGTACGTCGGATATCAGATCCCGTTCATCCATTTTATATTTAACACCCCGGATTTCCTGATAATCCTCGTGGCCTTTTCCTGCCAGGATGATAACATCCCCTTCTTTAGCATGCTCTATGGAGTAACGGATTGCCTCCTTGCGGTCAATGATCGTTATATAATCACCGTTCCCGCGCTTTACCCCCGTTATGATATCGTCAATGATTGCCTGGGGCTCCTCAAAACGCGGATTATCCGAGGTCACTATGGTAAGATCCGACATTTTGGAGGATATCTCTCCCATCTCATATCTTCTCAGCTTGGAGCGGTTGCCTCCGCAGCCGAACAGGCATACCAGCCTCTTGGGATGATAGCTTTTTATCGTAGTCAGCAGGCTCTCAAGACTCATTGCATTATGCGCATAATCAATCATCAGAGTAAACCGCTCAGAGATATTGACCGCTTCCACCCTGCCCGTTACCTTAACCTCCAAAAGAGCCTTTTTAATCAGATCCTGCGGAACATTAAAATGCCTGCAGATCGCAATTGCCGTCAGTGAATTATATACACTGAAGCTTCCGGGCATATTAATTACCACATCCATGTCCATTAGACCTTCCAGCTTATATTTAACCCCCAGCCTGCCCTTCTTACTGTGCAGGTCTACCTTTACCGCACGCAGGTCGGCATTCTCCGACAACCCGAAGGTCTCCAGTTCACAGGTATGCCCCTCCAGCACCCGGTCCACATGGGAGTCATCAATATTTGCAATACCTATTCTGCAGTTCTTAAATAACAGACCCTTACAGGCAATATACTCATCAAAGTCCTTATGTTCATTCGGACCGATATGATCCGGTTCGATATTCGTAAATATTCCGTAATCAAAGGTAAATCCGCCTACCCGCTGCAGCATCAGGCCCTGCGAGGACACCTCCATCACTGCACAGCGGCAGCCTGCGGCAACCATCTCACTGAAATATTCCTGCAATATATAGGACTCCGGTGTGGTATTGCTGGCCGGTATGATCCTGTCACCTATGATGGCTTCAATCGTACCGATCAGGCCGGTTTTAATACCCGCTGCCTCAAGAATGGACCGTACCATATAGGTTGTTGTCGTCTTACCCTTTGTACCGGTAATGCCGATCGTCTTTAATTTTGCGGCAGGATATCCGAAATATGCCGCAGACATGCAGGCAAGCGCCATCCTGGTATCGGCTACGCGTATGACCGCGACACCCTTGGGAAGTTCAATCTCCTTCTCTGTTATAATTGCGGCCGCACCTTTTTCCGCAACTTCTCCGGCATAATCATGGCCGTCCCTTACCGCACCCGAGATACAGACGAATACGGAACCTTCCTTTACCTTTCTTGAATCATAAACCAGGTCTGCAATATCCGTATTGTCATCTCCCTGTAGACAGGTGTACTCCACTTTCTCCAGCAAATAACTTAGCTTCATAGGAAATCCTCCACTTTACCGTATCATTCATATCCTTATATTATATTACAAAATCCCATCCAAAATTTACTCCGGATGGGAATTATACATGCTTACTTCGTCCATTATATTACACCCATAGCCGCTTGTCAATTCGACCTTTTTCATCAATTCGGGCTGAATAAACGGGTAGGTAAGCTCAGCCGGTATCCTGTCAAAAAGAATAACCTTTTCCATCTCAAAATCCGGAAGCTCACCAAAAACGGCAATATCCGCATAATAAAGCATTCCGTAGGTTTCTTCCTCTCCGGTGGAACCGTCCATACCGGCAACCGAATATACACATACCGGCCTGATATCATATTCTGCCGCTCCGGTTTCTTCATACAGTTCTCTTCTTGCAGTATCCAGAATATCTTCCCCCGGTTCCCTGCGGCCTCCCGGAATCTCATAGGTTGATCGCATTTTTTGTTTGCAGAATACCCATTGATTGTTATGCCTGGCAGCAATAACCGCAAATCGAAGCAATTTATCGTCAACTCTGTCATAAAATTTAACCTTCGGCATATTTGATCCTCGCTTTCTGAAACATTTCTGCTACCGTATATCCTTTTATAATTGTTTTTCTCACAGTCAACCACCTGTCAAATCCTGATAATTATATCACATTCGGGATTTCAGGTAAACCCAATTCGTCGATCCTTTTGATTCTTTCTCTATTGCCAATGGAATATGTAATAAGAAGTACATATCTCGATAATATGCAGTCAATAATGCGAATATAATAAATATGCAATTATATCTGCACTAAAATTCTTGAAATTGGAAATTTAACATGGTATGATATACAAATACAGGAATATTTACGGGAGGCACAATTTATGTATGCTGCAATAATAGGTGACATCGTTCATTCAAAAGATATCCGTGAGCGAAAAGATGCCCAGGATAGATTAAAAGCTGTTTTAAACTGGATAAATTCCGAATACTGCGAGGACATCTCGGCTAAATTCATTATCACCCTTGGCGATGAGTTTCAGGGACTACTGTCTTCCTGCAGTCATATTCTTCAGATTATCGACCGGATACGGTTCAAGCTATTTCCGATAAGGATAAGATTCGGCATTGGCATCGGAACTATCGAAACTGATATCAATGAAGAAATGGCTCTTGGAGCCGACGGACCGGCTTTCTATTTTGCAAGAAATATGATTAACTATATTAAAACTGCAGAAAAGGGGAAATTATCAGGCAGCGGGAATGTTATGTTTTATGCTCAGAAGGACAAAGAAATAATCGAACTCATTAACAGTAACCTGCAGCTATGCTCATTCATAGAAAAAAACTGGACCGACAAACAAAGAAAACTTCTTGAGAAGGTAATCCTGGAACACAAAAATCAAAAGGAATCGGCAATTGAACTGGGAATTACCCAGTCAAGCGTTCAAAGACGGCTAAAAGCCGCCGGATATTATGATTATAGTCAGGCAAAAACTTCTTTAACACATATCTTACAACAAAAGTGGGGAAAAATGAATGAATAGTCCATCTTTTATCATATTTTTCACAGCACATATCATCGGGGATTATTATCTGCAAAATAATAGACTTGCCAAATCAAAGGAAAAAAATATTAAACATTTGGTTGTGCACGGAATACTTTATAGTATTCCATACCTTATTTTATTTTTACTTTCGGCTAAATCCGTTCTATTTTTTTATGCTTGTCTCACCGCAATTATCCTGCATTTTGTAATTGATTTACTGAAATACTTTTTCTGCAAACTCTATTTAACAAAGAAACGTCATTCTTCAATACAGGTAATTAAATGTTTTCTTTATTTGTTCGATCAGGGATTACATATTCTTACTATTCTATTAATAATTTTCTTTTGGGGATCTACTCTAAAGCCAATTAACGGTTTACGGGATTTTCTAAAATTCTTTCATTTTGATACAATTGATACTATTAAATGGATATTACTGGTTCTGCTCATGTATAAACCTGTGAACATTACTTTTAATAAAATTTTTTCCTCCTATAAGCCTTTACCAATGGATTCAGATATATTAAGCAATGAAAACTGCGTTCTTCTTGCGTCTTCCATAGATAAAGACAAAAAGAAAACCGATGTCATTTACCATACAAATTCGAATAATAGAAAAGCCGGTGCGGTCATTGGTTTTTTGGAACGAATTCTAATTCTCATTTTAATAAATATCGGACAGTTTTCAGCAATCGGGCTTGTTCTTACAGCAAAATCAATAGCGCGTTACGAAATGATATCCAAGGATCAGGAATTCGGCGAGTACTACCTGATTGGAACCTTTACCAGTGTTCTGTCAGCAATCCTAGCCTACTATCTTGTCATATAAAAAACCTATTCATTCCCTTTCCAACTAACAGCCCTAATCAATCAGGCCGAACTTATTCAGGGGCCAGATACGAATCATTGCGCGGCCGCCGATATTCTTCCCGGAGACTAAGCCGACATCTTCATATCTGCTGTCCAGGCTGATTTCCCTGTTATCTCCCAATACAAAGAATTCATTATCTCCCAGGGTGATCGGTTCTGCGGCAATGCCCGGATCATCAATCGGATCTTTACCATAATGTTCATCCAAAACCTCGCCGTTGATATAGATATCGCTCCCTATTATCTGAACGGTTTCGCCAGGCAACCCAATTATCCTCTTGACATAGTACTCCTCATCGCCTCTGCCGTGCGGGTAAAAGACAATGATATCAAAACGGTTCAAGCCTCCGATTTTATAATAGAATTTATCTACCAGCAGGCTTTCATTATCATGCAGGGTATCCAGCATGGAAGGGCCGTCTACTATAGTCCTTTGCATCACATAGGTCGGAATTAAATATACACATGCATATACGATAACGGCATAGGTTAACAGTTCCAGTATAATGGAAATCGGTTTGCGTTTCCGGACCGGTTTGTCCTTCGGTTCTGTCTCCTCCGATATGATCTCTGTCTCAGCAGGTATCCTTATTTCTGTTTCTTCCGATTCTTCCTTAAATTCTTCCGATTCTTTATCCACGTTTCCGCTCTCCCATCAAATATTATATTTACTGATGCTCTAATACTCCAAATTTTTTCAGCGGCCACAGCCTCAGCCAGGCGCGCCCTATAACAGCAGACCTTTTCACCGGTCCGATACCGGAATCTCTGCTGTCCTTACTGTTATTCCGATTATCCCCTAATAAAAAATATTCATCCTCACCTAAAACGATACCATCTTTTGCAATACCGCCGTCGGCAATTGCTTCCCTGCCGTAATCCTCCGACAGCAATACTCCGTTTACATAGATATCGCTGCCGGTAATCTGTATCTTTTCACCGGGTAACCCTATCACCCTCTTAATGTAATAGACATCGCTATCCGTCATGTAAGGCTGAAATACCACAATATCAAACCGGCTTGGTTCATGAAACCGGTATGTTATCTTTTCTAATATTAAATGGTCATTATTATGCAATGTATTCTCCATGGAACTGCCGCTGACTTCTATCTGCTGGCCGACAAAATGATGTATGAAAAGAACGGCACAGATCACAAGAATGAAATAAACAATCATATGCACAATTTCTTTCATATAATTAATTTCATTTCCTTTTTGATTTATGTTCCCTTCCTTGGTTTCTTCCCCCGGTTCCAGAAAACCGGCCTTGCCGCCGCTGCCTTTCTCTTCCATATCTGTCTCCTGTTCGCGTGTTCCACACACAGTAATAAAGCACTTTCACACAATATCTTTTCATCCAAAACCTTTTTCAAAAAGATACTATACAAAAGTGCTGTCCGAGCCAAAGAGCAAAGTGTTTTCTTCTAAGCCTTACTGCTCTTTTGCCTCATCCTCATTTAATATTTTTATTCTGGATTCGTACAGTTCTTCTACCGCTACGGAAAGCGGTTTTCCGGAGGTACTGTTAACAAGCGGTTCAGCATGATTGATCAGCTGTCTTGCTCTTTTCGCAGTTGCCAGAACAATAGAATACCTGCTGTTAACAACGGGCTGTTCTCCCGGTTCTACATCACTGTTTACAACTTTCATTAAATCCGTATAGGATGGATGTAACATAATAAGACTCCTTTCCTGGAAGCAGTTGCTCCACAAACCCACATATATAAATTTTTATTCTTTCATATCCAAAGCTGTGCCTATACCTGCTACGTCCTTCGAATTCACCCTGTTTGCTATGGTTTCGGGCAGTAATGCGGACAAAACCAGATGACCGCCGTCCGTTACGATGACCGCTTTCGTCTTTCTTCCGCAGGTCGCATCTACGGCAGTTCCCATATCCTTCGCATTCTGCACCATCCGCTTTATCGGAGCAGCCTCCGGACTGATTATTCCTACAATCTTATCGGAATTAACGATATTGCCAAATCCGATATTCACCAACCTGTTCACTCTCACAACCCCATTTCAAAGATAACGATTACTTTTCCTATTCAATATTTTGAATCTGCTCTCTTACCTTTTCAATCTCAGTTTTCAAATCTATCGCTTTATTGGAAACATCCAGATCGTTAGCCTTCGACAGTATGGTATTTGCCTCGCGGTTCATCTCCTGAGCGATAAAGTCCAGCTTACGGCCGACTTCTTCCCCTGCGTTCAAAGCAGATATCATATTCTGAATATGGCTCTTTAAGCGTACGGTTTCCTCATCAACGCATATTTTATCCGCATACAGAATCAGTTCCGTGGCCAGCACGCTTTCATCTATTTTGGTATCACCTAAAAGCTCATTCACCTTGGCGGTAAGCTTTTGTCTGTATTCCGCAACAATCTGCGGCGACCTTACATCGATATAGCTTACCAGCTCCTTCATACCATCCAACTTTGCTATGATATCCTTTTTCAGATTCTCGCCTTCCGCTATCCTTGCCTGTACAAACTGCTCGGATGCCGACCTGACCGCTTTCTCAATCAGCTCCCACAGCTTGGCTTCATCAATGGTCTGTTCCTCAAGAGTAAATACATCCGGAAATCTCGACAACGCGGAAACACGAATATCATTTTCGATTTGGAAAGTTTCACTCATTTTCCGAAGATACGTAAGATACTCCCCGGCAATATCCTCATTATATTTTACACACACATTATTTTCCGTATAATCCTCATAGGTAATAAATACATCCACCTTACCGCGGCTGATATACTGCTTTAAGACATTTCTGATACCGGCTTCAAAAAAGCTCAGCTTCTTCGGTATTTTGACGGAAAGGTCACAGTATCTGTGATTCACCGCTTTCATCTCCACTATAATCCTACGTTCCTCGCCCAGTTCTTCACATCTGCCAAAGCCAGTCATACTTTTTAACATATTCACACGTTCTTCCATTTCGTTCTATAATTCTGATAAATACCCGCATTTTCTCCTGATATCTATAGGAATCCATTCTCGGACATTTCAATTAATTATAGTTGAAATAAAACAACAAGTCAAGAATAAATGATGTATCACCTAATTATCTGAAAATACCGTATATTTAAGGAAGTAATTATAGATTTCCTGGGTTTTGGCTTCACCGTAATGCAGCCCGTCCTTCCTGCCGTCTCTTCTGGTTGCCCAGATATTATCAGGTATATAGACGGTGTCACTGTTCTTTATGCCAATTACCTCATAGGTATCGATCCAGGTTATCTTCTTATCCAAACAGGCTTTCAGATTGCTGTTAAACTCCCGGATCCCGTTAAGACCGTTTTTACCGTTGATTTTCGTTACATTTGCCCTGGAATCTTTTCCAAAATAATCAATAATCCTGTTTCGGTCAACATAGCCGACGGAGGCAACATATACCTTACAGGCCGCCCATTCGTTTAATGCCAGACTATTAATCTTTTTAGAGTAAGCAACCCAGCTGTCATCTCCCAGGGAATCTGAAAAATAATCGTTAACACCTAACCATATAAGAATAGAATCTCCCGGCTTTATTATTCGATTGACTTTTGCTACGGCCTCTTTGGTGAACCATTGATAGCCCTGTCCGTTTTTAGCTATAAATTCCGTATGAAACGTCGTAGTAATCCATTTACTCATATTAAACGTACGGGAATCGCCCACGATAATTAACTTATTCCTGCTCTTTATGCCATCTCCTGCGATGTCTGCACCCGAATTACCACTCATGTTTATGCCGTCATTGGATTCGGCTGCCGCCGAAACGCTTACTCGTGAAGAAAGCATCGTTATAATCAACAATACCGGAATGACTATCGATAAAATTCTCTTTTTCATTGGTAGTTTTTCCTTTATATTTTTTTCATCTGCCGATAGAAGAAAGAGCTTGCGGCCGACTTCAAAAAACATTATATATTACGCAGCTGCCTTTTATCAAGACATTTCTGCATTATTTTGAGTCTCGATGTCAAAAACATTAAGCGAATAAATTGCTGCTATACAGCCGTAAGGCTGAATAGTAAACAATAAATGGATTGCTTCTGACCCCTTACAATGCTATACTACATTGTAACAGGCAATAAAGGAGAACAAACATGGCATTAGATGGTATCGTTATATCCAATGTAGTATATGAATTAAAGGAAAAACTGATTGATGGCCGGATAAGCAAAATATCTCAGCCGGAAAAGGACGAAATCGTATTAACGGTTAAAAATAACAGAGAAAACCACAAATTATTCATGTCGGCCGGTGCAAGCCTGCCGCTTATCTATCTGACAGAGGAAACCAAACAGAACCCCATGACAGCCCCGGGTTTCTGCATGCTTCTAAGAAAGCATTTAAACAGTGCAAGAATTCTGGATATCATACAGCCCGGCCTGGAACGTATTATCCGGATAAAGATAGAACACCTTAATGAACTGGGGGATATCTGTGTCAAATATCTGATCGTGGAGTTAATGGGTAAGCACAGCAATATTATTTTCTGCGATGAAGAAGACAGGATAATAGACAGTATCAAGCATGTCTCCCATCTTGTAAGCTCTGTCCGGGAAGTACTGCCCGGCAGGGAATATTTTATTCCCCTTTCCGGAGACAAGCTGGATCCGCTGCAGTTGGATTATGAGGCTTTCGCCGGACATGTTCTAAAAAAACCCTTACCTCTCGGAAAGGCGATCTATACTTCGCTTACCGGCTTCAGTCCGCTTATGGCAAATGAGGTATGCTTCCGCGCATCCCTGGATTCCGCAGCTCCGACGGCTTCACTGAAGGAAACGGAAGCCCGGCATTTATACGGAAATCTTGAACGTCTCATCTGGGATATCAGGGATCATAATTATGTACCCAATATTGTTTCGGAGGACGGTTCACCGGTTGAATTCTCCTGTTTTACCCTTACCTGCTATGCCGGTCTCGAAAAGAAAGAATATGGTTCCATCTCCTCAGTCCTGGAGACCTATTATGCTTCAAAGAATACGGTAACCCGTATCCGCCAGAAATCCGTGGATTTACGCAGAATTGTGTCCAACGCCATAGAGCGCAATGTCAAAAAATACGAGCTGCAGCTAAACCAATTGAAGGATACGGAAAAAAGAGAAAAGTATAAGGTTTACGGCGAGCTGATCAACACCTACGGCTATCATCTTAAGGAGGGTGCCAAATCATTAAAGGCTCTGAATTACTACACCAACGAAGAGATTACGATACCGCTTGATCCTGTGCTGTCCGCAGCCGAGAATGCAAAACGGTATTTTGAAAGATACGCCAAATTAAAGAGAACCCATGATGCTCTGACTAATCTGATAGAAGAAACGAAAGCAGATCTGGAGCATCTGGATTCCATCCGTACTTCCTTAGAAATTGCTCTGGCAGAGGAAGACCTGGTGGAATTAAAGGAAGAACTGATGGAATACGGCTACATGAAGCGCAGGCTACAGGACAGAAAGCAGGGGACAAAGGCAAACAGAAAGCCAAAAATCACAAGCAAACCCTTCCATTACATCTCCTCGGACGGCTTTCATATCTATGTAGGTAAAAACAATTACCAGAATGACGACCTTACCTTCAAATTTGCAACCGGCGGAGATTGGTGGTTCCATGCCAAAAAAATAGCCGGCTCCCATGTAATCGTTCAGGCCGGCGGCGCCGATTTGCCTGACAGAACCTTTGAGGAAGCAGCACGGCTTGCCGCATTTTATTCAAAGGGCCGTGATGCGGATAAGGTTGAAATCGACTATACCGAAAAGAAAAATGTAAAAAAGCCCGGCGGAGGCAAACCAGGGTTTGTTGTATATTATACGAATTATTCGATGGTGGTTGCGCCGGATATTTCAGATATCGTACAGATATCTTAATATCGTTCAGATATCCTAACTTATATTAAAGCAAGGAAACAGCAAAAGAAAGATTGCTCTACAGAAAAGCAGAAAGATTGGTGATACAGTTATGATTATTGCAGATTATCATGTGCATTCTTACTATTCGAGTGATTCGGATGCACCCATGAAGGATATGATCGAGGAAGCCATTCGCCTCGGCTTAAAAAAGATATGCTTTACCGACCATATGGATTACGATTTCCCGGAGCATTATAAGCTTCCGTTCGTGTTTGACCCTGACGAATATTCGAAAGAGCTGGCGGAGTTATCGGATAAATACAAGGGCAGGATCAAGGTATTGAAAGGGATTGAGCTTGGAATGCAGGACTATCTTGCGGAGCGTTACAAGAAGCTGACGGACAGCTGTGATTTTGACTTTATCATTGCTTCCTCTCATATTATAAACAGGATGGACCCCTTTGTGCCGGAATATTGGGAGGGCAGAACCTCCGAGGAAGGGATCCGTGCCTACTTTCAAAGTATCATTAACAATGTGAAGGCTTTTTCCGGATTTCAGGTCTATGGGCATCTGGACTATATCGTGCGCTACGCACCGGACAGGAATCTTTCCTATAGCTATGAGAAATATGCGGATATTATAGATGAAATGCTGAAAACAATTATCGATGCCGGGAAAGGAATCGAAGTAAACACCTCCGGCTACAAATACGGACTGGGATTCACCCATCCGCATACGGATGTTATCCGCAGGTATAAAGAGCTGGGCGGCGAACTGATTACAATCGGCTCGGACGGCCATAAACCGGAGCATGTCGGCTATGATTTTTCCCGCGCAGAAGAAATGCTGCTCTCACTTGGCTTTAAGTACTACGCTACCTTTGAGAAGCAGCAGCCAACCTTCGAAAAGCTGTCCTAAGTTCTTCGTAATATGGTTCCGCCGCCGAGCACATACTCACCGTCATAAAATACCACTGCCTGTCCGGGGGTAATAGCACGCTGCGGTTCGTCAAAGATACATTCCACCGTGTCTTCAGCTGTCCTGCGGATTCGGCAGCTTGCACCCTTATGGCTGTAACGTATCTTTGCTTGTACAATCCTCTCACCGTCAATATCATCAACCGACATGAAGTTCAGATTGCCTGCATTCAGCTTATTGCTGAATACGTCTTCCGCATTGCCGATCACCACTTCATTCGTTTCCGGTCTTATCTCCTGTACAAAAACAGGATGTCCCATAGAAAGGTTTAAGCCTTTTCTTTGTCCGACGGTATAATGAATGATCCCTTTATGTCTGCCGATTATGCGGCCGTCCGCAGTTATAAAATTACCTTTCTCGGGTTGTGTGCCCGTATGTTCCGTAATAAACCCTGCGTAATCGTTGTCGGGAATAAAACAAATCTCCTGGCTGTCCGGCTTATTTGCCACCCTTAGATTAATCTCTTTTGCTATCTGCCTGATTTCCTCCTTCGTATACTCGCCAACGGGCATCAGGGTATGTTCCAGCTGGTACTGCGTCAGATTATACAGGGCATAGGTCTGGTCCTTTGCGGCAGTCGCCGACTTTTTCAAGGTATATCTTCCGTTCTCCAGCCTGACTATCCTAGCATAGTGCCCTGTTGCAATGTAGTCCGCTCCTATATCCGTCGAGCGTTTTAAAAGGGACTCCCATTTGACATACCGGTTGCAGGCGATACAGGGATTGGGAGTTTGTCCCTTTAAATATTCTTCCGCAAAGTAATCGATGACCGCACATTTAAACTCGTCTTTAAAATTCATGACATAATAGGGGATATCCAGGGAATTTGCCACCCTTCTGGCATCATCCACGGCACTTAAGCCGCAGCATCCGCCGCTTGCCTCCTGCAACGCAGTGTCCTCATCCTGCCAGATCTGCATGGTGACACCAATCACCTCATAGCCTTCCTTCTTGAGCAGATAGGCAGCAACCGAGGAATCCACACCGCCGGACATTCCAACTACTACCTTTTTTCTGTCCAAATTAATATCCTCCTAGTAGTTCTCCTGTACTTCCTCTTCGCCGATGTCGGATTTCGGCTTTTGCAATCCTTTAATGACAATATGATTCTTCGTTGCATAATCCCATAATGCCGCATGGATTGCTTCCTCTGCCAAAAGGGAACAGTGAACCTTTATCGGGGGCAGTCCGTCCAAAGCTTCCATAACCGCCTTATTGGTTACTTCCAGGGCTTCCTGGATATTTTTCCCTTTCACCAGCTCCGTTGCCATGCTGCTGGTAGCTACCGCCGCGCCGCATCCAAAGGTCTTAAACTTAACGTCATTTATAATGCCGTCCTTATCAATGTCCAGATATAATCTCATAATATCGCCGCATTTTGCATTTCCTACGGTTCCGACACCGCTTGGATTCTCAATTTCGCCGACGTTTCTTGGGTTTGAAAAATGATCCATAACTTTTTCACTATACATTTGTATTTCCTCCTTTATATAAAAACTATCTGTTGGAATGATGTCATATTAAAGCGTATCCGTTACCTCTTGCCGTGTTTCAGGAAATCCTCATAGAGCGGAGACATGGAACGAAGCTTCTCGACGATTTCCTTCGTCCTGTCCACCACATAATTAATCTCATCTTCCGTAGTTTCATGGCTGAGTGTTAACCGTAATGAGCCGTGTGCTATCTCATGAGGCAGTCCGATGGCAAGCAATACGTGGGAGGGGTCCAGGGAACCCGAGGTACATGCCGATCCGCTTGATGCGCATATATTCTGCATATCCAGCATGATAAGCAGCGACTCCCCTTCCACAAACTGAAAGCTGAAGTTCGCGTTGTTCGGCAGCCTGTTTGTTCTGTCCCCATTCAGACGGACGTAAGGGATTTCCTTCATAGTTCTTCTGATAAGCAAATCTCTCAGGGCAATTTCTTTCCGCTGACGTTCCTCCATAGTCTCTACTGCAATTTCCACTGCCTTGCCAAGGCCCACGATCCCTGGTACATTCTCCGTCCCGGCCCTTCTGTGTCTTTCCTGTGCGCCGCCGTGAATGAAGGATCTTAGCTTTAATCCCTTTCTGATATACAGGAAACCGATGCCCTTCGGGCCGTTCAGTTTATGTCCGCTTGCACTGAGCATGTCTATATTCAATTCATTCACATCAATATCTACCTGTCCGAATGCCTGGACGGCATCCGTGTGGAAAAGGATATCGTTTGCTTTTGCTATTTCACCGATCTCTTTTATCGGCTGGAGCGTACCGATCTCATTATTTGCAAACATAACCGAGATTAATATCGTAGTGGGCCGGATTGCCTTCTTTAATTCATCCAGCTTCAATATTCCGTTCTCGTCCACATCAATATAGCTGACTTCAAAACCATGCTTTTCAAGATATTCACAGGTATGCAATATGGCATGATGTTCAATCTTGGAGGTAATGATATGGTTGCCCTTGGAAGCATAGGCATCTGCCGTCGCCTTCAAGGCCCAGTTATCAGATTCGGTACCGCCTGCCGTAAAATAGATATCTGCGAACTCCGTTCTGAGTGCCTTCGCAATAGTCTCCCTTGCTTCATCAACTGCCTTTTTGTTCTGAGTAGCAAGTTCATACACACTGGACGGATTACCGAACTTCTCCGTAAAATAGGGAAGCATTGCTTCTACAACCTCCGGACGGGTTTTTGTCGTTGCCGCATTATCCAGATATATTTTCTTTTCCATTTGTGTCATCTCCTATAATAATATTTTCTCATTGTCCGCAGGAAGGCTTTATAAAGCTTAAATCTCCTTCTGCAATACCAAGTTGTAACCGAACCTTTTTGCTTTCGTTAATAAGTTCGGAGAGCATCATCGTGTCGACCGTATTATTTATACTATCAGTAATACGCATCCAAACGTATTTTGTTACACACAAATCAGAACCTGAGCAGGATTCCCCGTTACCTTCAATCTCGGCGCAGTCAACGATTTTCAGGTCTCCCTCCAGGGCTCTTAAGATATCGCCCACCGAAATCTCTTCCGGTTTCTTTGCCAAATGATATCCGCCCTGTGCTCCCCGGGTACTATTTACGATACCGGCTTTCTTGAGCTTGGCAATCAGCTGTTCCAGGTAACTGATCGATATGTTCTGGCGCTCGGCAATTCCGCTTAGCGCGACCGCCTCTGTTTCACTGTTAAGGGCTAAATCCAAAATCGCCCGTAACCCGTAACGGCCCTTTGTAGATAATTTCATTCTTATCTCCATTCTTGCGCAGCTTTTTTGCGCATTCCAAGTTTTCGTGCGCAAGCGCAAAGCGCAAGCACAAAACTTGCCGGTTGAAAAACATAGTTTTTCAACCTTATCACCTCTTTGACAGTTCTGATTTATATCCTTGCAAATCAATTCCTACTATTTTATTTCCGACTAAATTATTTCCGAGTAATTTAGTGCGATTTGTCATAAAGTATGATAGCACCATAATTTTCATTTGTCAATATCCAGTTTAAAATACAGGATAAATTATTTTTGAGATTTCGGATTCTGGTATTGTTTTATACATTCCGAATATATTTTAATAAGTTATCTTAATGGAAGCCTGTCAAATTATGAGTAAAAGCAACCTGATTAAAGGAACCGCCGTATTAACCATAGCCGGATTACTAACTCGTTTCATCGGGTTTTTCTATCGGATTTATCTTTCCAACGCAATGGGTGCCGAAAAAATGGGGATATACCAGTTGGTATTCCCGATATACAGTATCTGTTTTACCATATATGCCTCCGGCATCCAAACCAGTATATCGAGATTAGTTGCTACCGAACTCGGCAAGAGAAATTACAGAAATATTCCAAAGCTGCTCCGTATTGCCCTGACGCTCTCCGTCAGCCTGGCGGTGCTGCTTTCCGTCCTGTTATACCGTTTTTCCGATTCCATTGCAGCTGGAATACTGACGGAACCGGAGGCCGCCTCTTCCCTCAGAGTACTGGCCTGTGTATTTCCATTCTGCGGTGTGACCTCCTGTATCAATGGTTACTATTACGGCTTAAAAAAGACCGGTGTCCCTGCAACCACACAGCTGCTGGAACAGATCGTAAGAGTGCTGTCCGTTTATTTCATAGCCGGATATTTTGGAAAGGGAGACTTCAAGGTTACCTGTGAGCTGGCGGTACTTGGTATCGTAATCGGTGAGATAGCATCGAACCTGTATAATATATGCTCTCTGCGCTGTACGGCCGCGCCCAGGGATTTGACCCGCCTTGCAAAATCCGATCCCCGCCCGGCACAAGGCAACAGGTTCATAACCGGCGGCCTTCTGAGAATGAGCGTACCGCTAACCGCAAACCGGCTTCTTATCAGTATCCTGCACAGTATAGAAGCAATCCTGATACCAAATATGCTTAAGAAGCATGGCTTGAGCAATATCGAGGCATTAAGCATCTATGGTACGTTAACGGGTATGTCCATGCCCTTTATTATGTTTCCCTCGGCTATTACAAATTCCCTGTCCGTCCTTCTGCTGCCGACGATCTCGGAGGCGCAGGCCTCCGGCCGAAACGACCAGATCCGAAAGACGACTTCGCTTACATTAAAGTACAGCCTGCTGATTGGAATCCTAAGCGCAGGCATCTTTCTCGGTTTCGGGCAGGAGCTTGGGAATGTTATCTTCCATAATGAGCTCGCCGGAAGCCTGCTTACAATACTGGCGTGGCTCTGTCCTTTCCTTTACATAACAACAACCCTGAGCAGTATAATAAACGGACTTGGACTGGCACATCTGACCTTCACGAATTCCGTAATCGGTTTATCAGTGCAGATTGTTCTGGTGCTTTATCTCGTTCCGAAAAACGGGATAAACGGTTATCTGACAACCCTCCTTATCAGTCAGCTTGTCATAACGGCACTCGACGGGTTTGTTGTCATTTCGCATATCAAACCTCCTTTTCAGGCCGAAAACCTTATCCTTAAGCCCGGTATCATAATTACATTATGCAGTTATGTACTCTTTCGCCTATATCAGTATATCTCGCCGGTGCCGGGCAGATTGTCACTGCTCCTGCTGTTTTGTGCCGCCCTGTGTATTACATATATCGTATTTCTTGTTATAACAAAAGCTGTCTCCCCGAAAGATTTCAGGTAAACAGCTTATATCCGTCCTTGCCGTGTCCTTTTACATCATACAGCGCTTTATCCGCACAGTTCAGTAACTGGTTATAGGATTTTCCATCCTTCGGGTACATGGATATGCCAATGCTCCCGGATACCGAGATTTCAAATTCTTCCTCGCGGTATACCGTGCGAAGAGCCCGCTGAAGGAGCTTTGCTTTCATGATAACAGTTTCGATATTATTGATATCACCGACAAATACCGCGAATTCGTCACCGCCTATCCGGCCGATTATCTCACCGCCTGTAAAGATCATCTTTACCTGGCTGATTACAAAGGAAAGTATCCTGTCCCCCTGCAAATGTCCGTACCGGTCGTTAATCTGCTTAAAATCATCAATATCGACGATCATGAAGATATGTTTTCTGTCATGATGCTTTTGAATGAAGTGATCGATCATGTCCTTCGTTGTGACTTTGTTGTATACACCGGTCAACGGATCCTTCTTTGCCTTATTCTCCAGGTTCTCCAATTCTTTCTTATGTAAATCGATATTGACTAATTTGCCGATTACACGGACCGGATTCCTGTTGTCATCATAGATTGTTTTTCCCCTGATGTGGCACCATATATATTTATTCCTGGCATCACATATCCGGAATTCAGACTCCATCATCTCCCTGCCGCTTTTAAGCGCCTGGCAGTATTCCGTGAAGATTCCGATGTCCTCCGGATGTACCATTTCCTCGCTTTGCCGGATATTTTTTGTAAAATTAGATATGATTGGCTCCCTGCCGTAAAGATCCCTGTATTTATCCACATATTCCATGACATCCTCATTGATTTCATATTCAAATAGGATATCATTCGATATTTCTGCCGCAACACGGTAACGTTCCTCTTCCAGCAGCAGCCGTTCATGCATCTTCTTCGATTCCGTGATATCAACGAATACGGCGGATATGGTATCATCTCCGTTACGATCTATTATGAAATTACCGTTAAGCAGCACCCATACCGTCCGGCCTTCCTTCGTCAACATCCTGACTTCCCTTTGAATGTAGTCACCATTCTCCAGCCCGGCCCTTAATATGATAAATTTGCTGTAATCCTCCGGCAATACAAAAGAGATAACGCTGTTTTCAAATTCTTCCTTTACCTCTTCCTTATTATAACCGATTATATCATAGAACCCATTGCTTGCATAAATGATTTCACATTTACTGTTCAGGATAAAGTTAACAAACCCGGAATGGATACTGTTCGTAAAATACAGTTCAAAAGCGGACGCTCCCTGCTTTTTCTCATATATCTGTTTTCTGTGAAGAATAACACCCATAGCCAATATACATAATAACGTAACCAGTATAATCAGGCCGGCAATAAAAGTCGCCCCCGGATTCCCGGTAACACCCTCCCATAAGACAGCTTCCGTATCCATACCCGATATTGCGGAAAAGAAAAAAGCCAGCAGAATTACTGACAGTACCGCAAAAAACATTTTCCTGTATAAGGAATTATTTTTCAATGTAACTTTCACCTTCTTCAATAAAGCGCTAAAAAAAGATGTTGCAAAAGTTAAAGGTTATATGAACCGGCAGCCGCTATGTTCATAAAAGCCTAAATTTTGCAACAGCCCTTATTCGTTTACATAAGCAGTACAATAGTCTTGTGCAACCAGGCTGTCATTCCTGAAATCAGGTTTAGACCCTAAGCTTTGCGTCCTTATCTTTCGATAAGTTTGCCCCCAACAGATATGGGTTAATTTTACTACACCTGAATATTGTTTGCAATACTTTTTACTTATGATTCCCATAATATGGGGTGGTATTCCATATTATGGTTGCTGTTCTTACCTATTTTAATTTGCTTTCTTAGAAGCCGGTGAGTTTTTCTTATCGGCATCCGTATTTTCTGTTCCGGCCTCCTTTGAATTTGCATCGTTTGGTTTCGCATCCTTTAATTCCGCATCCTTTGATTCCACATCCTTTGATTCCGCATCCTTTGATTCCGGCTCCTTCTGCTCTGCCGGCCCGGTCCCCAGGGAATAAACCGGTGCCTTTCTTGCTTTCGTTACCTTGACCTTGCATTTATACACCGAGTCTCCGGTCTTCGCGGTGATTGTAGTCTCGCCGGTCTTTTTTGCGGTCACCACGCCCTTCTGGCTCACGGAAGCAACCGTCTTCGCACTGCTGGACCATTTGACGCCCTTCCCTTCAACTTTTAACTGCTGTTTCTCTCCTACCATCAATACATAGCTTCTGTTGCTGATACCTATGGTCGGCGCCGCTTTACAGGGAATACCGGTTACGGCCACGCATAAAAACAGTATGAATACCATGATCACTCTTTGACATTTCATATCAATCCTCCATTCTGCCGCAAACCTGCGAATTTGGGCGGCATAATTTCCGTATCCTTATATAATAATTATACATCCGGCTCTGACTGTGTCAATGGTGAACTGTTCTTATATTTTGCATACGCCTGTGAAGCTGCTTTTATTTTGACGGAAACACCTTAACTTTTATGCAATCCTTATATTTCTCTACTGAAATTCTTATTTTCAGCTCTGTCTGTTCTTTCTCCAGCCACTTTGGAATATGATCGCAGATCATTTCAAGTAAGCTGTATTTCTGCTTTTTTAAGAAAGGAAGCAAAATCTGCCTGGAATTATATGAGGTATTCCCCTTCATAACCTCACGCAGATCAACGTGATAAATACCGGGCCTCAGTTCAAATACCGCATTATGTTCTATCGGCACCTCATGGCCGGTTCTATGGTGCCTCAGACATTCCCTGATATCATCCAGGAAAGTATCCGGCATACCCCTTATCTCCAGCATCGATATCTGTTTTTCTTCAAAAGCGATATAATGAATTCCCCTGATACGGCTGACGACAATTATTTTACAATCTTCCAGCCAAGCACAGATTTCCTTTATCCGTTTATGCAATGACATGGAGTCCGTCATATTTTCCGTCTGGTATTCCATCTGCCTGATTACGGTCCAGTTACAACCGGTCCCGGAATATATCCGGATGATTCCGTCACTCTCAAATCCGGACGTACTGCCCTCAGAGTTAACCAATACAGCTATTTCCATAAATCCCTCCGCAATCTGTATTTTCCGAATACATCCCGAATTCTTACATACAGGAAGCACCGCATCCGGAGCAATCACTGCCCGGGCTGCACTTTTTCTCCAAATAGCTTCCGTCATAAAGAAACAGGAATCTGGAATCATCAATCAGAAATGTCTGTTTTTCGGCGGCATTATCAATTGTCACCTGATTCTCATGAAACAAAATACCAACCGGAACCTTAACCATTTCACCTGTCAGTATATCCAGCCTTAATTGCTGATAGATAATTGTCCGCTCCGCCGCCGATATTTTGTTTATCACAATATCGCTGTTGGTGCTTAAGAATTTCAGCCTGCCGTCGGGATAAAACCGTACGGAATTATAGTCGGCGTCCATGCCTACGGCATTCTGGTCAAAGGCTACGATAGGTCCGATATCACTGTTGATTGTCACGGGAATTGCCGGTTCAAAGGATTCCAATGCCCCGTTTTCATACAGCCGGAAGCCAATTCTGCCCGGATAAGTCCCTGCCGGAGTATTGATTTCCACTCTTTCCCTTGGCCATAGTATTAAGCTTTTCAGATTTCCGCCGTTATAAAACCGAAGACCGATTATTTTAGCAGTAAAGCCCGCAAACGGAAAATTAAACGGAATCTCCTCCAACAGCCGTTCTTCATCCTCTTCCGACCAGCCGAAACCGATCTGCCCGTTCAGCGGAAACAGGCTGTCAATGGTTCCGTCTTCATAAAAGGTAATCAATTCTGCTTTTATCATACCCAGGGAGGTAGGTATTTCCTTTCGCTCTTCCAGTGCTATGCTTTTAATACTGCCGTTCTCATAAAAGGATATTGACTTATTATCCTTTTTTCTCTCGTCGGGTTTTTTGTATCTCGGAATGAACACCTGGCCGCCTATACTGATTTCATTGTATTCCTCCAATTTACAATCCTTTATATTCCCAGAAGGGTAAGCCGTATAGTTTGATATTCCTTTTAAATGATATTTTTCGGTAACAATCACAGAATCAACCTCCTTCTAACCGGAATCTAAGCCGGTTCCCTTAGACCTTCCTAAAACATATCTTCTTTTGCCGCCACATTTTCTTTTGCCGTTTGTTCAACGGGTGTAATTTTATATACGGCAACCGCTTTGCCGTCGTGAGCGGAACGATATTTTTCTGCCAGTGCGGAGGATATTTTGCTTTGATAGAATCCGGGCATAAATTTATCAACGATTGCCTGTAAAACATCTGCACATTCTTTAAAATCTTCCACCTTTTCCACATGGCCGAACAGCATGACGCTCATATATGAAGTGTCCGCATGGCAAGGCACCGCATCCTTGACTGTTCCGATCTCTTCATATACGGTAAAGGATACCTCCGGATGCTCCTCGAACAGACGTATTTTCTTGCCTGAACCAAGTCCGTGAAAATATACCGCTCCGTTTTTCCATATGTAATTGACGGGAACACAGTAAGGATATCGGGCGCCTGCAATTCCTATCACACCCGTTCTGGTTTTTGTAAGGAATTCTTCTATTTTGGCGGTATCTGTACAAATTCTCTGTGTATACCTGATATGCTCCATATTATATTCCACCTTCTTCCTGCAAAGCTGCTTATTACTAACGGTCAACCGGAAGTCCGAAATACAGACGATTTACTGCTTCTCTTATTCCGTCTTCAATTAAATTATACGTTGTATAGATGTCAATATTTTTATCTTTCAGCGCATTGGAGGGGCAAACTCCTATTCTCATACAAATAACACAATTACAGTCCTCAATCGCCTTAATAAGTTTATAGACCTTTCCCGCTTCCTTTTCTTCCTTTGTTCCGAGAGAATATTGTTCAATTGCTCTGATCTCCAGAAAAGTAATAATCTCATCATTATAATCATAGATGTAGAACTTGGTCGCATGCCCAAAATGCTGATTCGTCAGCGTCCCGTTCCTGGAACAGACTGCAAAGCGAAAATGAACGGAAGCAGACTTCCGATCTCTTTTTAAATTTCTCGAATATTCTTCGAAATCGATCGAAAGTCTGGTACCCAGTGTTTCCAGCGTGGCGGCATTGCAGGGCTTGCAAAAATAAGACTGCGGCATTATTTTTTCGCATTCCTGTCTTAAGTTGCTCAACTCGTCATTACTATAGGATTCCAATCCGTTATAATCACGGTTTCCGGTTATGGTTTGCTGTATAATATTGGTTAATTTACATCCGCATTCTTTAGCCATCCCGACAATGTCTTTTATCTCATGATCATTAATCCCCTTTATGACAATTATGTTCATCCTTACGGAAAGGCCCATGGATGCCAGATAACTGATGCCGGATATTTGATTTTGAAGCAGAATATTTGAGCCCTCCACATCGGAATATTTGTGACCAAGATAGGTAATATGATCATATATTTTTGCTCCCGTCTCCGGACTTATGGTATTGACGTTAACGGTTATATAGTTTACTCCCAATGAAATCAGGTGGTTGGCATAGACCGGAAGCATCAGGCCATTTGTGGACAGACATAAAAGTATTTCCGGATTCGTCTGCCGAAGGTACCTGAATGTTTCCTTCACCTCATCAAAATTGGCTAATGCCTCTCCCGGTCCGGAAATAGCCGCCACTGTCAGGTTCGGGTTGCTCTTCTTCGCATCGAGAAAGCGTTCCATCGCCTCATAGGGAGTAAGAATCGTATTGGCGGAGGCTTCACAGCCGGTACCTGAACAATAGCATTTCGGCAGGCTGTTCTTATAATCAATATTGAATTCGGATGCAACAGGCAGGTGAATAATAGCATTATGGAAATCATAATTATTGAAACACGGATGTCTGCATGCATGTGATTTTTTATTATGCAAAGGCTGCACCACCTTAACGTAATGATATGTTCCGCTAATTAACCTACCACATATTTAATATCGGTTCCCTATTATGCTTACATTCCATATCCGCAAACCAGGTATTTGCAATTTCTTCCGCCAGAAGCATGGCTCCGCGATATCCGACGATAGGGTGGCGGTACTTTCCTGCCCTGTCATAAACCGGGAATCCCACTCTGACCATAGGGATATTATAATCAATGGAGATAAATCTGCCCTTGGAGTGCCCCATAATCAAATCAAGCTCCAGACCCTCATTTTTAATACGGTTTTCCAGCTCCCACAGGTCGGCATTCATAACAATTTCCATTTTATAGTCGAGTTTTTCCTGGAATTCTTTGATGCGGGAATCATTTTTATACTTTGAATTATCATCTCCTAACAGCAGAAGCACCGGTTTCATTTCCATATCCAGACAGAACTGTGCCAGACTGATGACAAGATCCGGACTGCCGTAAATCGCAACCTTTTTATCCGCCAGGAACATATGGGTAACATCTGTGATGGCATCCAGTGCAATACCTCTTTCTTTTACCAGTGACTTCGGAATAGGTTTTCCGGTTACATCACTGAGCTTTTTAAGGAAGCTGTCGGTATTTCTGATACCGATCGGAGCAGGGCCGATAACGGCCGGTATCTCAAATTCATTCTCCAGGTATTCTGCCGCCCTGCCGCCCTCATACCGGTTCAAAACAAAGGTAGCCTTTGCATTTGCCGTATCCGTCAAATCCTCAATCGTCGTTTCACCATGTGATACATGGTTTCCGTCCGGCATCAGCGGAGAATCGAAGGACTCCGTTTCAAACAGAACATTCGCCCTGACATCCATTGCCGACAGAAGATGCTTCAGTTCGGTTACATCCCCCGGATTCACCCAACCCGTTATCAGATTGATTTTGTCGGAGGGAGTACTTTTCTTTGCAAAGTAAGAGACGAATTCCTTCACCGCAATATCATAGCCGGTGATCATACTCCCGACAAAGCTCGGGGAATGGATCGGTATCAGGTGAACCTCACGTCCGGCAAATTTATCCTTAAGCAGAGTACGGTTCAATTTTCTTACGACACCGTCAATATCGTCGCCGATGACCTCGGTAGAACAGGTTGATATTATCGGAACCACCCTGACATGCGGATATCTCATAAGCAGAACATCTACCGCCTCTTCCACACGATTTAAGGCACCGAATACCGCACCGTCTTCATGAAGGGACGAGGAAGCCAGTTCAAAGCTTTCTTTATAATGCTGGGAAAATAATAGTCTTACAAACATTACACAGCCCTGCCCGCCATGAACAATTCCGATACAGTCCTTGATACCTATGCTGGCAAACTGGACACCCGCCGGCTGGCATGTAAATATCGGATTAATAATACCTGCACGTTCTTTCTCTTTCACATCACAGTTCATAATTACCTCCTTATTTAGTAAAGCGGGTCAGTCAATTCTTTGTTAAGGGAGCCGGTAATCAGCAGATAATCCAAACGTTCTTTCAGGCCTTGCATAACCTTTTTCAAATCCACCTTGTCGATTTCAGATATCCAGGGAAAACTTTTTTTATAATTTTCCGCCAGATACATTGCATCGACATAGTAGCACCGCTGCTCCGGCGTATCATTTTCCACAGATTCATCGCACAGCAGCTGCATCGTCTTCTGAATGATGTTCTCGTTCTGCCTTTCTCTGTCCCATGCGCGGGAATGAAACTGCCACAGACATTTCTTCATAATAACATTAAGCAATGCCTCTACTCTTTCTTTTAATAATACTTCATCCAATACCATTCACCTCCGTCATACTGCAGGAACTTCCTTAACAGAATCGCTTTTTCTCGGGAATTCCGGATATACCTTATTTTTAAACTGTTTAATAACATCATAATCGCCGGTATATTCCCTAAGCGTCGTAGAATTCTTCACATCGTCACCGAGATTCACATCGGAAATCAGACGCTGTGTCATAAATCCCTTGTCAGTCGGGATCTCATCCTGACTGATATCAAGGAGTGCCAATTCGTGGATCGGAGAGAAGATTCCATTGTAGACATCACGCGCAAATCTTACCCAGCCTTCATAGCCCTTCCAGGGTCCGTTGTGATATGCATGAGCATTCAGATACGGTACGCGGATTTTTTTAGCAACCTCACCGGGCCTTTTACCGGTAAATATTATATCCGGCTGAAGCTCTTCCATCGCTTCAAGGCCTTCCAGCTCGTTTGGGTCATCAATCGCAAGTGCGCCTTCCTCACATCTTGAGATACCCTTTTCCATATCTCCCTGATGGCCGAATTTGGTATATACGGATACCACCTCGACGCCCATTTCTTCATGAATTACATTTGCCCAGTGCCACAGCTTGGAGCCGCCGGGCCACAGGCAAACCTTTTTCCCTTTTAATCTCGCTTTATACCAATCAAGCTCCGGCTTCCATCTTTTTACCTCTTCCTTTATGATTGCTTCCGCTCTGTCTTCAATGCCAAAGAACATACCAACCTTACGAAGGGACGCAGAAAGCGGTTCAAATCCGAAGCCGTCGATATCAAGACGGGGAATACCATATCTTACTCTTAGCTCATTGCATATATATTCAGCAGATCTTGCGCATTCCAGTACATTCAGATGTGCCTTATGCATGGATCGGAGTCCGTCGTAGGTTCCGTTGCCCGTAAAGGTGGAAAGAACCTGAATACCCATTCTCTTAAAGAAATCCTGCATCACCTCCTGATCGCCCTGAATATTATATTCACCGACATAGTTGATAACATAGTCGCTGGTGATCTTAGGTTCAAATGTTCCTACCTTTTGATTAATCCATGCAATATTAATCTTATGATGACCTCCGGACTGGCTGGGCCCTCCGAAACCAGGCGAATTGCAGACAAAGATATCTACCTCCGGCATTTCCTCCATAACTTCCGCCGCAATTGCATTGATATCATCACCAATCAGTGCGGAAGCACAGGTCTGGTATATAGTCATTCTTTTGATATCCGGAAATGCCTTAAATGCTTCTATAATATTCTTTTTCAAAATTTTCTCGGCGCCAAATACGATGTTAGATTCTTTCATGTCCGTTGCAAACGTATATTTCAGCTGAAAATTATCATTGTCACTGATATATCTTTTGGTCTGCCAGGTATCGTACGTACAGCCTACCGGCCCGTGGCTCATATGGATAACGTCCTTCATCGGCGTACCGATAACATGCTTCGCTCCGCAGTAAGCGCACCCCCTTTCCGATATTGTTCCGGGGATTGTATTCAAATATCCCAACGGAAGTGCGTCGGCTAAGGTTTCGCCATGCCCTTTAAAGACAGCATGCTTTTCTCTTTCCGGTATGCATTCACTGCATTTAAACAAATGATACGGCATATTATACCTCCTTGATTCTTATCAATTAATTGCCTCATTACCCTGCTCGTCGGTTCTGATGCGGATAACATCTTCCACCGGGCAGATAAATATTTTTCCGTCACCAATCTCACCTGTCCGGTTTACCTTCATTATAGTATCAATCACCGCATCTGCATTTTCATCATTTACAACAATCGAAAGATATCGCTTTGGTATATATTTCATTCCTCCGCTTTTGTTCTGCTGTAATATCCCTGCGCGGTATTCAATATTCACCTCGCCGTCAATCCCCTTCTGCTTGCCTCTTCCAAGTACCGGAATAGCAGTCATACTTGGAATTCCAAGCTTCACCAGGGCCTCTTTTGTTGCGTTTACTTTCTTGGGGCGGATAATTGTAATGATTTCCTTCATGGCGGCCACCTATAATCCTGTCTCTCCGGTTCTTACCGTCATAACTCTCTCAACCGGGGTAATGAAAACCTTACCGTCACCAAAATTACCGGTATAGGCTTTATATTTGATAATTTTCAGAATTTCATTTACGGCATCATCTTCAACAACCAGCATAAGAATCGTTTTTGGTAGCTCATCATAACGGATGGAACCGATGACGATACCGTTCTGTTTTCCTCTGCCAAACGCATTAATCTTTGTCATTGAGTTAAAACCTGCTTCCGCAAGTGCATCCGCAACGGTATCGGCAATTTCGGGTCGTACGATTGCCTTTAACATTTTCATATGAAATGCTCCTTTCGAATTAATCTGAAATTCCGTACTTAACAACCATTTTCTCAAGTTCATCCATAGTAAGCGGCTGAGGTATTACGAAATTTTTATTTTCTATAATTTTGCGGGCCAGCTCGCCGTATTCCTTAGCCTGATTTTCCCCGTCATTATATTCCACAACTGTCTTCTTATTAAATTCCGCCTTTTGCACAATGTTATCTCTGGGTACAAAATGAATCATCTGCGTTCCGATGGATGCGGTGAATTCCTCCAGGAATTCTTTCTCACGGTCTACCTTGCGGCTGTTACAGATGACGCCGCCAAGCCGCACACCGCTTTGCTTTGCGTATTTCAGCAGACCTCTGCAGATATTATTTGCCGCATAAATAGCCATCATTTCCCCGGAAGCTACAATATAAACTTCCTGAGCCTTGCCGTCTCTGATCGGCATTGCAAAACCGCCGCACACAACATCACCAAGAACGTCATAAAAAACGAAATCCAAATCATCAGTGTATGCACCGTTTGCCTCCATCAGATCGATCGCAGTGATAACACCTCTTCCTGCACAGCCGACCCCCGGTTCGGGGCCGCCGGACTCAACGCAGCGAATATTATTGAAGCCATTCTTAATAACCTTCTCATTCGTTACCTTCTCGGCACCTTCCTCTCGCAGCACGTCCATTAAAGTCTCCTGTGGTTTTCCGCCCAGGATAAGACGTGTGGAATCCGCTTTCGGATCACATCCGTGAATAAAAATCTTCTGATCATAAAAATGCGCCATTGCCGCCGCGGTATTCTGTTGTGTCGTGGACTTGCCGATACCGCCCTTGCCGTAAAATGCTATCTTTCTCATTACTGTTTCCTCCTTATGAAATAAATGAAATTTATGTTAATAAAAAAAGGCATCATATTCATGGAATGAATATAATAACCTCTCTGTTACTCTCTTGATATAGACGATTACAACACTTAACGTGATTTTTTGTCCGATTTAATAATGTTTGTCTCATTTATCACTATTTCTCTTAAGGTATTGTCATTCTGTCTTATCTGTCATTTATTAATAAGGATACTATAAGATTTAATTGTTACAAAGTCAATGTATACATATTCTAAAATATTGGCTGGAATCCGTGATATTTATATAAAATATCCACATTGCCTTTCTCGCTATTCACGTTTAGTTATGTTTGTCACATGCCAGGCGTTTACAGATAGCATTTCAGGACAGGTCGATGGCAAGAAAAAAAGCCTTTGGCAATGCCATAAGCTTTTCTGTTTAGCTCCATATTATTTTTCCTGTTTCCGTCGTATCATAGCAGCCAAGAATCTGCAAATCTCTTTTGAATTCATCGGATGCCAGGATCTCCATGATTTTTTTGTAGGGCTGTTTATCGGCATCGACCAAACGCATGATCAAATCATAACATTCTGTTTGAAGCGGGATAAAATCAATTCCGTTCACATTCATCAGTCCTGTTTCACTTCCTATCCCAACATCGGCTTCCCCATGAGATATCAGACTGGCAACCGCAAGATGCGACTTGCACTCATGATGATAACCTTCAATATAATCTCCCATCATGCCCATCAGCCGGAGTTTTTCATCAAGCAGAACTCTTGTCCCGCTTCCTCTCTCACGGTTTACAATTGAAATATTCATTCTTTTAAGGTCGGTCCACCCCGTAATTCCCTTCGGATTATTCTTCTGGACATAAAATCCATGCCTGCGTTTTCCGATCCTTATGATTAAAGCAGGTATACCGGGCATCATTTTTTTAACGTATGAGACATTATACTCATCCAGATCGCCGTCCCAAAGATGTGCCGTAGCAATATTCACCCGGCCCTGATATAACGCAAAGATACCGTTATAACTGGTAAGATAGGAACGGTATAACTGGATAGTATCGGAATAAGCGCTAAGATGATTCGCCAGTAAATCCAGTGAAACATCCTGTCCGCAAATAATAAATTCATTGCCTCTGATGTTCTCATCAATCACCTGATACGGACTTTGCCTTTTCGTAATTTTGGGCAGCAGCGCGCCCGAAGGCGTTTCCCTGGCCGCAGCAGGGCTGCTGGTGACTGCTCCGTTTAAGTAAGCGTTTACTTCACTTCTTGTAACTCTCACCTGTTTTCCGACCTTAGATGAATTTAATTCCCCTCTTTTTATCAATTCATAAACAGTATTCCTTGATATTTTTAAGATTTCAGCAACTTCCTGAGCACTAAGAAGCTCATTCTCCATAAGGCTTTCCTCCATAAAATCGTTAGATTAAAGATTAGTGTAATTCATTTCATAATTGTCATACATTTCATACTGTTTTCAGATAATTAATATTAGTATCAAAGCTTTCATGTTTTGTCATCTTTCTACCCTATAGTTTCAATCGAATTAATCTTACCACAACGCAATAATGATGACAAGAACAATTTTCACGGGATTATTTCGTTATACTATCCAGGGAACAATTGGCAAGAGGAACCCTTACCACCGATACAAGAAAGAAACCGCATTTGCAATACATAATCTACCAGTACTAATCATAATCATCAAATTTTTCAAATGTATCTTTAAATATCTTGTCGCCATATTTTTCATATAATAACGCTGCCAACTTATAACAGTAATCATCATCCCTCACTGAAACCGCAACAATATTCATTTTCATTTCATTAAGTATCAGCGTATATACTACTCTAATACCGATATCACGATATTTGATTTTAAAAAATCCCGTTAAATTATTTCCATTCTTATTTCCTAAAGGTTTTCCATAACCGTTGGGACTTGGTAAAGGTGCTTCAGATACTTTATATATACCTGCTAACACCTGCTTCTTAATGGAGCCATCCAGCTTTGATAAATCTTTAACTGCTTCATCTGTTATTCGTATTGTCCAACCCATTATTCAAATTTAACGCTTTCTGAGAGTTTTTTTATCTCATCTGTCGTATAGCCTTCTTGGGCAACAATCTCTTCAAAAGAAACAGTCTGGTTATTGATTTTATCGCTTCTTTCTTTCGCTAATTGAAGCAAACGAATATTTTCAATATCTTCAAGTATCTTCTCCATATTACTAATTCTATTTTGAATATTTTTATATTCTTGAATAGATAATACTACAGCAGTTGGCTGATTATTTTTCAAAACAATATATTCAGTATTGTTTTCATATACATCTGCAAATATCTTTCCGGCTCTTCCCTGACTAAAGTCTGAAACAGGTACAAGTCTTTCAGTTAAATCAATTAATGTTGTATTCATAATATCAACTCCTTTCATTTATTATATTATAACATCCGTTAATATAGTGTGCAATATTTTAATTTAAATTTACATTAAAATATTCCATTATATACTTTGTATATTAAATACTAAATAAGGACACCACCTTTGAAAGTAATGTCCTTATGCCAATGTTTAAAGTATTAACTTAGAAGAGCATTTTCTCAAAAATTATACCCCATTTTAAACTACCAACACCACCTTATAATTCGTAAGGTGTGACTTGGTAGACATAGTAGTTCAGCCAGTTCGTATACATTGCATTGGAGTGTGATCGCCAAAGCATAACAGGCCTTTCCTCCGCGTTGTCATCCGGGTAGTAATTCCGGG
>JAEWSD010000170.1 GCA_023398615.1 Bacillota bacterium | reverse complement strand
CGCAAGTGAAGATATGGACTACATAAAGGTATTTGAAAAATTCATAATCATGGAATAGAATCATATGTTTTTAATTGTTGACTGATACAAAAGCTGTATCAGTTTTATTTTATCTTAACTTAATGACGGAAAAAGCAACCTGTGATATACTGGAAGAAAAACAGGGTGGATTTGCATATAGTTAAAGGCGGTGTTAGCTTGAAGATAACAATTGAGGATGCCAGGGACGGGGAAGAGGATCAGATCATCATACGTTGCCGTACCTTGGATGATAATATTTTAAGGCTTATCAATAACCTGAAAAGCCGTGGCGAGACCTTGACGGGATATTACGAGAATAAAATACACAGGGTCAATCCAAAAGATGTCTATTATTTTGAGGCTGTGGACAATAAGGTATTTATGTACGGCAAGTCGTCGGTATATGAATTAAAACAGAAGTTATACGAAATTGAGGAACGTTACCGGGAATCGGAATATTTCAGGGCATCCAAATCTGTTATTGTGAATCTGACTAAGATAAAGTATCTCAATCCTGCCTACGGCGGAAGATTTGAAGCCTGCCTGGATAACGGCGAGAAAATCGTCATATCGAGACAATACGTGCCTGATTTGAAAAGAAAGCTTAAGCTTTAGGAGGTTCATAATGGGAATTCGTACAGTTATTAAAAAAATAATGAATGATTTTTTTGTTATAACCACTGGAATTTTGATAGGGGTAATCGTTTATGGATGGTTGTTCGAGCCGAATATTACTTTTGACCTGCATGCATTATTGGGGATTGTATTCTCAGGCCTGCTTACTTCTGTGCCTACTTTGATATTTTATTCCGGGAAAGAGTTAAGCAGGAAGCAGATGCTAATCCGCCAGATATTGCATTTTATCCTCCTGGAAACGATAATATTATCGGGTGCCTATGCAAGCCGCAGGATTAAACCGGGGGATGCAGCTCAGACAATAACCTTATTCCTTCTGGTATTTATTATTTATGCGGCGGTACGTGTCAGGGAATGGCTGTTTGACAAAAGAGAAGCCGGCAGACTGAACAAAAGCATCAGGGAATACAACAGTCGTTCGGCATCTTAATAATCTTAAAACGGTAATTTACCTCCTTATTTTTCTGCCTTACCTGCAAAAACATACGCCTTACCTCTTCTGGTATTGCAGACGTTGAAATACTGTATTATATTTGCAATAACAAATAGGTACAGCAATGCTTGAAGTCACTTAAGGAGGAGGCATTATGTCGGGCATTATCATATTAATAATTCTGGAAATGTTGGAGCTCGGTTTTATTCTTTGGGATTTTAGAAGAAAATCCAATAGCAGAAGGGAGAAAGCAGTTACCCGGGTCACGCTGTTTGCTTTATTCCTGCTTATGGTAATCTCACCGGTTATTAACTGGGGGTTTGCCTGGTATGGGCTGGGATTTTTGTTGCTTATCCAGGCGGTTTTTGGAGTGATAGCTATCGCCCGCGGAAAGAAGGCTGCGGACAGGAGAAGAAGCAGGATAATCCTTTCAGGGATCGGAAGATGTCTGCTGATAGGCGTTGCGGTATTCCCGGCAGTTTTGTTTCCGCCGGCGGACGTCCTTTTGCCGACAGGAAGCTATTCGGTCGGGACGGCGGTATATACATGGGCGGATGATACCAGAGACGAAGCCTTTACAGCAGAAAAAGATCACCGAAGGGTAACCGTGCAGTTCTTCTATCCGACCAGGGAAGACACGACGGCCGGAATGGCGGTCGAAGGAGCAGATATTGCGGCAGACGGTAACTATCCGCTTCTTATATTCTCACACGGGGCATTTGGTTATCGCAGGAGCAACTATTCCGCATATATGGAATTAGCCAGCCACGGATATATCGTATGCAGCATCGATCATACCTATCATGCCTTTTTTACCAAAGAAGAGGATGGAAACATTATTCCGGTTAATCTTGGATTCCTAAAGGAAGTACAACAGCTTGAAGATAATAAGTTTTCGCTGGAGGAGGGCTTTTGTCTGGAGCAGAAATGGTTAAAGCTTAGGACTGAGGACCTGAAATTTGTTCTGAACAGAATAAAGACAACTGCAAAAGAGGACTCGAATGGATTATTTCAGGGGATCGACCTGGAACACATCGGAGCCTTTGGCCACTCCCTGGGCGGGGCGGCGGCCGCACAGGCGGGCAGGGAGCTGGAAGATATCGATGCGGTCATGGTTCTGGACGGCACCATGCTTGGAGAGGTTACCGGCGTGGAGGACGGCAGGCAGACATTTATTGATACTCCTTATCCGAAGCCGATCCTTAACTTCTATAACGAGTCACATTATAAAATCAATATGCTGGGAAGCTTTCCCTATGCGAATAAGGTGGCCTCCGAACATGCGGCGGATTCTTATCAGGTAGTGATACGGGGCTCGGGGCATTTGAACTTTACCGATCTACCGATGTTTTCACCGATCCTTGCCGGTATGTTAGGGACCGGAGAGGTGGATGCCCGAACCTGTATTCTTGAAATAAATGAAACCGTGCTGGAATTCTTCGACCACTATCTGAAGGGTGTCGGGGGAGAGATTCCGCGCGAAAGAACCTTTTAAAAAACAGCCATCAACACGGAAGGCTAAACCGTTTGATGGCTGTAAATGAACCCTATTCTGTGATCTCTACCCTGTTCCCGTCCGGGTCCGCAACACAGCTTTCGAAATATCCGTCACCGGTCTCACGCGGCGGGCTGTATAGTTCATATCCGGCCGACACAAGCTTTTCGGTAAGCGCTGTCACCGTTTCTCTGTCTCCTACGGAAAAGGCTACATGATTCCAACCGTTAGCCAGGTTTGCCGGCAGGCTGTCTTTAAATTCGGTAAGACTCATGATTTCCAGGGATGCTTCGCTGTCAAAGGTTATGAAATAGCTTGAAAAGCCTTGCTCCGGCTCCTCGTAAAGCTCATTGCTCCTTCCGCCGAAATAATTTGTGTAGTAGTCTTTTGTTTTTTCTAAATCTCTTACAAATATCGCAACATGTGTAATTTTGACCTTCATGGTAATCTCTCCTTTTGATTCAATCATTAAATAGCACAGTTGAGCAGTACTATTGCATAAAGACTGCTCCCATAAGTGAAATCAATAAGAGCTTACCGTACCTGTTTTCCTTCCGATATTAACAAACTGATGGATTTCCGTGATCAGCTGCATGCCGATCTTACCTGTGCGGTAACTGTTAAACCGGCCGTAGCACTCGCGAATCAGTGTGATAACCCATGTTTTATTAAGTTTGTCCTGTTTCAAGCTATCACCCCTATCAGTAAATGTTAATCCGGTAATTGCAAAATTTATAGTTATGCCTGTTGTTCCAATGCGGCTATGCGGTCTTTGTAGTCTGTTGCTGATAAAATATCAGAAAAAGCAGGTTATGTCAATGTATTTTCTTCTACTAAGAGGGCTGAAGATTCCAAGAAATCCTTTGTTAAAATGAATAAATCCTTTTGCAAAAATGCAATTGCCCGATAGCAGGAAAATATAGTATACTTATGTTAAATCAATTTATCAGGTGAAATAAGCTATCAGGAGGATATTTAATGGAAGTGAAATCACGTATAACAAGGAGGTATGACATTGACTGGATGCGCAGTATTGCGGTACTGCTGCTGATACC
>JAEWSD010000144.1 GCA_023398615.1 Bacillota bacterium | reverse complement strand
GATGAAAATAATTTTTGTAAAACCCTTGACAAATAAACCATAGAATGATATAATCATCTTTACGATCAATTTGTAAATTCGAGCTAGCTTGTTTGTGAGTTATTTCTGAATAACTTACGGATAATGCTGGTTTTTTTATATTTTGATACAAATAAAATTGGAGGTACTAAGAATGAATAGTGGTACAGTGAAATGGTTTAACGCACAAAAAGGATTTGGATTTATCACCAACGATAATGGCGGAGAGGATATCTTTGTACATTTCTCAGCAATTATGTCAAATGGATTTAAAAGCCTTGATGATGGCCAAAAAGTGACTTTTGACATTGAGACTGATCCCAAAGACAAAAGGAAACACAAAGCAACCAATGTCTATGTAGCTTAAATCATATTGTAAAACATAGATTGTTTTGAATTATTAAATTTATTGTAAAAGAAATTTTCCAATTAATATTTGTATCCTTTATAATCTAAACGTTTTAAGGGCAGCCATCGGCTACCCTTTTTTGTTACTGTTTTACCTGATTAACAAGCATTGCTTTGCCGGATTTGTTAATACCGGCTACTTGGTATAGAAATAGTAGTTCATTATATTTTTTGTAACCATATCCTTTGTACGACAACACACGATGCCATGAGGATTGCAACCATTATAGTTCAAGGCAGTTCCGGTTTTCCACCGCAATGTATATTTCCTGTCCGTTCTCATACAGGTAATGACTGCGGAATAATACATCCGCTTCTAGTTCCACTCCATTTACATCAAGAAGATAACGGAGCACATTACCGTGGGAGAGATGGCTTACAATTTTCCCTTTACAATGATGATAATTCTCCCTTGCCTCAAAGGGTGTCAGGGAAAGCTCCATTGCCTCCGGCCTTATTGCGATATGATCGGAGGATCTTTCAAATCCGGTTATCATTCGGAACTGCTGTGCGGAAATCACATTATAATGCCCGATGAATTCCGCCGCGAATTTTGTTCTCGGATTCGTATAGATGCTGTTAGGCGCACCTGATTGCTCCAGCTTACCATCGTGGAACAAATGGATCTCATCCGACATTACCATAGCTTCGTCCTGATCATGAGTGACAAAGATGGATGTGATATTTAGTTCCTTTTGTATTTTTCGGATGCTTTGCTGAAGCGATTTTCTCAGTTTCGCATCAATAGCACTTAACGGCTCGTCCAAAAGCAGGACCTTTGGTCTTGTCACAATGGCTCTGGCAAGCGCAACACGCTGCTGCTGCCCTCCGGAAAGATTTACGGGATATTCGTTTTCCTTTCCGTTAAGCTCAACCATCTCGATTACCTCAGTCACCTTTTTCGTAATTTCCGTCCTGCCCATCCGTTTCCTTTTCAATCCGAAAGCAATATTCTCCGACACATTCATGTTCGGAAACAAACTGTACTGCTGAAAAACCATGCCGACATTACGCTTCTGAGGCTCCGTATCCGTTATCTCTGCCCCGTCCATATAGATCTTCCCGTCTGTAATCATATCCAAACCTGCCAGGCATCTTAAAAGGGTACTCTTTCCGCATCCGGAAGGGCCAAGCAGGGTAACCAGCTGTCCCTTCTCGATCTCAAAAGTAATGTCTTTCAAGACATGATTTTCACCAAAATATTTGTTGATATGCTCAAAATTAATATACGCCATTTCCGGTTTCCTTTCTGTTTTGTTTACTCTTTTTTATAAGCATGTTAATAATACCTGATACAATCAGTGTCAATCCAAAAATAACCACGATAATAGCGCTGGATGCCTGGCCGGATACAAAAAGCTTTTTATACAGATACATTTGTGCTGTCTGATAATAACTGCCTCCGATAATATTTACAATTGCAAAATCTCCAAACACGATCGATATGGACAGCATGGCTACTATGGATATGCCTGAGATGATATTGGGAACCACAACGGCAAAGAATGCATAGAATTTGTTAGCCCCCAGCATCTGCGCCGCCTCAATCAGGCGATTGGCGCCTACGGTATCCAGGCTGTTCTTAAGCCCCCGGTAAATATACGGCAGAATTACAATACAGTAAGTAAGCACCAGCATTACGAATCTGTTTGAAAATGGTTCCGGTGCGCTTACATACAGGGAAAGAACTGAAATTGCAAGGATAATGCCCTGAATCGCATAAGGAATATTACATAACATCTGAACATATTTATCCCATCCGGGATGATACACTATGATAACGTAAAGTGCCAGCAGAACAATTATTGTGCAGATAACAAACGGTATTGCTGATATGATTAATGTTCTCACAATCGAATACAGGAAATTACCGTCTGAAAATATTGCTTTATAATATTTTAAGGTCAATCCGCCGGGAAGCAGCTTGTTCCATTCCGTGAACACGGAATATAGAAAAGTTAACAAAAGCGGAAGTGCCAGATACAGACAGATCACAATAATTATAAGCTTTGACGATCCGTGCTTTTTCACCGTAATGCACCTCCCCCGGATTTTTTGATAAAGTAGTTATTAATTAATGTTGCGATCACCATAGTGGACATTAGCACCACGGCAAGGGCGGAGCCGAACTCCTTTCTTTGAACCAATTCACCCACAAATTGTTCCGATATCCGAATCGGCAATAATGAATAATTATTTGCCAGCAAGGCATAAGCTGTGGCATATGCCGCAATCGCATTCGAAAACAGAACGCTTAAAGTAGCAAGAAAACTTGGCATGATAGCAGGTATGGCAACCTTCACCCAATAGATAAAGGAACTCCCCCCAAGCAGCACAACCGCTTCCTTCCATTCTTTACGCAGCCCGTTAAAAACAGGAATCAATAAAAGTGTTGCAAGGGGTATCTGAAAATAAATATAAGTCAGCAATAACCCCTGAAAGGAATACATATCAAAGTTCGCCAAAGCATGTATCCCCATCGCTTTACCGAATAAAACCAGGATTCCGACATTGCCAAGCAGGATAATAAAAGCAAATGCCAGCGGAATCCCTGCAAAATTAGAGGTCATATTGAGAATATTGATAAATGAGCTTCTCCATCCGGAGTTCACATTGTTTGCCGCCTTAGCGCCAAAGAATGCGATGACAATACCGATCAGGGAAGATATTACGGCAATCCGGATACTGTTACTAACAGCCTGCAAATAAAGTCTCTTCGTAAAAATCACCTTATAATGCTCCAGCGTAAAACCGAGATGTCCCTCAGGCTTAAAGCTTCGGATTACGATCATAAATATCGGAGCCATTTCGTAAAATAGCACAAGCAATAAAAACGGTAGAATTGCAAATAAATAAAGTTTTGATTTAAGCTTCAAAAATATCTTCCTCCATTTCCGAAAGAGTTCTCATGCCTGAAGATGGTTCTATTCCAAGCATCCGGCATACTATCGGCGCAATATACAGTTCTGAAATATGGTGATCCGTATCAGCCTTTTTCCTGATCTTATCTGAAAACAGATATAACGGTACGGCTCTCTGCTGTTCGGAATTTCCTCCATGCAGATGATATCCGTTCATGCCGTGGTCCGCAGTAACCATTACCTGATAACCCGCTTCCGTCCAGGTCGGAAGAACGGTTGAAAGATAAATATTTTCCATTGCTGCCGCGCTGTGATACTCTTTCGAATTACTTCCGAATTTATGTCCCGCATCATCGATATTCATCGTATGAACCAGCAGAAAGTCAGGCTGATACTGCTGACGCAGATATTCCGCATCGCTGTACACATGGGAATCCGGATAGTGGTCTTCAAAATAATAAATTCCATTTTGTATCTTAAAATCCGTCTTAAACTGTATCCGGTCCGCAACCGGCCGGAACGGTGCACGTACATATAATTCACTGATCCAATAGTAAGCCGCCGCCGCTGTCGTTAAATTATGATCGATACACAAATCAAAGAGGCTGATTTGATTTGATCCCCGGATCATTTGATTATTGGTTATACCGTGCCAGTGTACAGGAAGTCCTGTCATCAGAGTTTCATACATCGGTCTGGACATAGACGGAAGCTCCCCCATCACACGAAACTTGCTTCCCTTTCCCACGGAAACAAGATGCTCGAGATATCCCAGATTTTCTGTCGCAGTATCATAACAGCAGCCGTCCAACAGTACTAAAATTAGTTTATCAGCCATAAAATCCTTCTTTCAATATAAAAATAGTGTAATCATTCTATAAGCATATATAAGCCTGCCTTGCTGCAAGTCAGTCATATAACTCTGCCATGCCGCAATGCAAGCTTAAGGGTTAAAGATATTGTAAATTATTTTACGTAAGCAATGACATTCTCCTGCCAAAGTGTACCGATTGTTTCCACCGTCTTATTCCAACCGTCATAATCACTGATCATCCGGGCCTTGGCATATTGATCGTCCGGTAACAATTTTGCTTTTACATCCTCCGGGAGCCGGACATCACTTCTGATCGGCTTTGCATAACCTTTCGCTAAGTTGATCTGACCTTCATCGCTGAATATGTATTCTCTTGCAAGTGCCGCAGCATAAGGGCGCTTTGTATAGGCATTAATGACGGAGCAGTAACCGTTCTGGATTGCACCGTCGGAAGGAATGCATATCTCAAAGTCAGCATTTGCATTATTGGCAACAAATTGGTCGCGATATCCAAGCGCATTATAATCCCAAAGGAGTGCGACGGCAATTTCACCCTTTTCAAGTCTCGTTAAGGACAGCTCTCCCATGTCCAGTCTTCCCGCTTCCGCTAATTCCTTAAAGAAATCGAATCCCGGCTGTATATTGCTTTCCGACCCTCCGTTTGCAATAGCGGCAGATAATACCGCACATTGCGCCTGGCTTGCCTTTGTTACATCGCCGACACCAACAACATAATCTCCGTTTAATATATCCGCAAAGGAGGTGGGTGGAGTTGTAACCAATTCCTTGTTGGTGATAATTGAAATCGTACCGTAATATCCGATGATCCAGTCTCCGTCATCATCCTTTGCCCAGTCCGGAATACTGTCCCAATAGGAGGTTTTATACGCTAACGTCAGCCCTTGCTCTTCTGCGGTCGGACCAAAAGCCTGTCCTACATCACCGATATCCTTCGTTGCATTATCTTTTTCCGATTCAAAAATAGCAAGTTCTTCCGCCGAAGACATATCGACATCGTTATGCTTGATTCCATATTCGGAAGTTATTTCACTCCAGGTCTCGCCCCAGTTGGCCCAGGTATCCGGCATTCCGACCGATTCGACAGTTCCTTCTTCTTTCGCTTTTTCAATAATGGTCTCCAAAGATGTATTATTTAAATCCACCTTATCTGCGCTTGCCTGTTTTACCCCGGAGCATCCGGCTAATGTAATGATTAATGACAATACTAACACACTTAAAACTGTCCCTTTTCTTGCTCTCATAATTCTCTCCTTTATTTTTTGCCATGTTATATGAGATCATCGTATCAGAATTTCAATATGCTGTCGTACATGATTATGTAATTTTTAGTTTAAGATTATTTTACATTTATGTAAATTTTAGTATAAGGCAATTTTCGTACAATCAAAACATATATTATTAATAATACGGATATTTCCGTGGTTCGCTGTTTATTAAGGAAGGAATACTATGACGCCTGAGGAAAGAGCAAGGATAATGAGCAATGACTATGCCGACCTGTTGATTAATTACAGCGGAAATACCGCCGTATTTGACAGCTTTACCGATGCAACGGTTCAGATCATTGACTTCTTTAATGCATTGGTACACGTTCCGATTGCACAGATTACCGGTAATATCATCGTAACCCGGGGATATTCCGCAATGCCGAGCCTGTACGGATTATGCAGTATGGAAAGTCTGGAAAAAAGCGGCATAACCAGAATCAGAAATGTACCGAACCTTAACCTTCGGGGGAGCGGAGTATTGATAGGCATGCTTGATACAGGTATTGACTATACCAATCCGCTCTTCCGGTATTCCGACAATACCACCAGAATCGTTTCCATATGGGACCAGACAATTATCAGTGATAATTATCCGGAGGGATTCAACTATGGAACGGAATACAGCCGCGACCTTATAAATGATGCCTTAAGGAGTACTGATCCATACGGTATCGTACCGTCCGTCGATGAAAACGGCCACGGTACCATGCTGGCCGGCATTGCCGCCGGCAATGAAGACCTTGAGAATAATTTCTCCGGGGTTGCACCGGACAGTGAATTCGTCGTCGTCAAGCTGAAGCCAGCCAAGCCCTATCTGAAAGAATTTTTCAGGGTCCCGGCAGATGCTCTGAGCTACCAGGAAAACGATATTCTGATTGCTCTGAATTATCTGATAGAGACATCCATCCGCTTAAAGCGACCGATAGCAATATGCATTGCCCTGGGTTCTTCTCTGGGAGCACACGACGGAAGAGGCACCCTGAGCAGCTTTCTTTCCTATCAGGCTGATAACACCGGAATTGCCATTATGATTGCCGCAGGAAATGAAGGGGTGGCAAGAAGACACTATTATGGAGTAATCGACCCGCTGATCGGATACCGGACAGTAGAACTTAACGTAGGTGAAAATGAATATGGTTTTTCCATGGAAATATGGGGTGATTCGCAAAGTATCATCTCTATTGACATTACCACTCCGCTGGGCGAATATATTCCCAGAATAGCAGCCAAGCTTAACGAGAACCGGGATATCTCTTTTATCTTCGAGCGGACGACGATTTTCATAGATTATCAAATGGTAGAATCGCAAAGCGGGGACCAGCTCATACTGGTAAGATTCACCAATCCCTCACAAGGTATCTGGAGATTTAATGTATACGGAAGAGGTGATATTCAAAACGGTTTTCATATATGGCTGCCCATGACCGGCTTCATATCCGATAATACGTACTTTCTGGAACCGGATCCCAACACCACCATCCTGTCCCTGGGAAATGCTCCGGTTCCTATTACCGTTACAGCCTATAATCCGGGCAATGACAGCCTTTGGCTGCCTTCAAGCAGAGGTTTTACCAGGATCGGAACCATTAAGCCGGAGCTTGCGGCACCCGGAGTCAATCTGACCGCTCCGACACCGAATAAGGAATTTATCGCCGTATCGGGAACCAGTCCGGCAGCCGCACATACGACCGGTGTAGCCGCTTTACTTCTGGAATGGGGGATCATTAATGGAAATCTCCGGAACATGTCCAGTGTAATCATAAAGAATCTTATGATAAGGGGCGCCAGAAGATTTAATGACATGAACTACCCTAATATGGATTGGGGCTACGGAATGCTTGATCTTTACAATATATTTGAAAGCTTGAAAAGGGGAATTACAGATTAATGACGCAGGAAGATAGGTATAAGATAACTAGTAATGAATATTCCGACCTGATTATAGAGTATGACAGGAACGAACAGCTGCTTGAGACATATGGAAGTAATAACGTACAGATTATGAATAATCGGCATGCAATTGTATATATTACAACCGCACAGGTAACCGACCGCAGCCTTGCTCTTTTTGGATATTCCGCGATCCCGAAGTGCTACGGCCTGGTCAGTGAGATCAGTCTGGCGGCATCGGGAGTTACCAGGATCCGTACCCTTCCTACCTTCCAGCTAAGAGGAAACGGTGTTCTCGTCGGAATTGTCGATACAGGAATCGATTATACGAATTCTGTCTTTTTACATAAGGACGGCACCAGTAAGATAATATCCCTCTGGGACCAGACAATCGACAGCGAGGACCGGTATCCCGGCGAGGCAACCTATGGGGAAGGGATTATTTATGGCGAACCGGCCTATTACGGTACGGAATACAGCATGGATCAGATAAACCAGGCTTTGTACAGCGATAATCCGTTTGATATCGTCCCCAGCAGGGATGATATCGGACACGGGACAATGCTGGCGGGAATCGCCGCCGGTTCAGAAATACCGGCAAGCAGCTTCAGCGGAGTTGCGCCGGATGCCGAGCTTGTGGTTGTCAAATTAAAACAGGCAAAACAGGCCCTGAGGAATTTCTATTCGATACCTCCCGATGTTCCCTGCTATCAGGAAAACGATATTATGTGGGGAGTGCAATACTTAACCAGGGTGGCCAGAAGTCTTAACAGACCTATAGCCATCTGTATCGGGCTTGGGAGTTCCCAGGGTGACCATACCGGCATGGGTGCCTTGGCTTCACAGCTGTCCGTCGCTGCGGACTTTCCGGGCGTATGCATCACGGTTGCCGGCGGAAATGAAGGGGCTGCAAGGAGGCATTTCTTCAGCCGGATTGATACCGGCGTCGGTTTTTCCAATGTCAGGCTGAACGTAAGTGCAAATGAAGCAGGATTTACTATGGAGATTTGGGGAGGTCCGCCGGAATCCTATTTTCTGGATATCATATCCCCATCCGGTGAAATCGTACCGGGAATAACGGATATCCTTTATACCAACAGGGAGATCTCCTTTCTTTTTGAAAATACGATCGTACTGATAGATTATCAGACGACAGAAGCCCAAAGCGGTGAACAGCTGATACTTTTAAGATTTAAAAATCCGGCTCCTGGCATCTGGCAATTTAACGTACACAAAAGCGGAAGTCTGCCCGGCAGTTTTCATATCTGGCTGCCCTCAGATGACTTTATCTCAAACGATACCTATTTTTTGGAAAGCGATCCATATACGACAATAACCTCACCGGGAAATTCCCTGATTCCGATCACCGTCACCGCATATGATGTTGACAATAATTCTTTATATCAGAATGCCGGCAGAGGATATACCGCGAGCAATATCATAAAACCCGAATTAGCCGCCCCCGGAGTGAATATCCTAAGCCCGACCCTGGAGCATGGTTTCGCTAGCGTCACGGGCACCAGCGCGGCGGCAGCCCATATGACAGGCGTAACGGCCCTGATGCTGGAATGGGGAATTGTAAAAGGGAATTTTAAGAGTATTACTACGGTAGGAATCAAGAAGTTTCTGGTAAGAGGAGCTAAAAGGAATGTCTATATTGCCTATCCCAACAGAGATTGGGGATACGGAATATTGGATATCTTCAATGCCTTTAATATATTAAGATCGGATATATAGATATATAGCTCTGAATATTTAAAAGCGCCGGCCCTCTACGCAGGAATCGGTAAGTCCGCCGTCCTTCCCTTTCCTGCGCATTACCGACTCCGTTCATTTTAATACCCATGCCTTTTCAGCCTACTTGCACCCAGCAATGCCCCGATGAAGAAGCTGCTGCCGCTTCCAAAACATAGAGTGAATACAGGCCATCCTCTGCCGTCACGGCCGGTGAACGGTTTTCTGCTATGGAACTGATAAACTCATCAATGACTCCGCTTTTTAACTGGCTTTCATTCGTGGACATCCTTTCGATCTGATAACATATCCTTGTTCCATTCCTTTGTTCCACGATAATGTCATTCACTTTGTCATCGAATATCCGCATAACTCCCTTATCACCGTACACGACCGTACTGCTGTCTTCCGATCCATAATTCGTCCAGCTAAAATGAAAGGTCCCCATTATCTGGTTCTCCAGCCGGATCATCCCTGTCGCATTATCCTCAAGGTCAATGAACCGTCCGTCCTGATAACGCTTATCAAGTGTCGCCGTATCACAGCATATTTCCTTGATTCTGCTGCCTGTTAAATAACTGATGACATCAAATTTATGTGTCCCCAAATCCCCAAGTACCCCAAACTGGGCTTTTTGCTTATCAAAAAACCATGTGCTGTTTTTCCTGTCAATACTCCAGTATTCCGGGCCGGGATGTTTAAAATTACTGCTCACAGTGAGAATACGTCCGATGATCCCCTGATCCAGCAGTTTCTTAGCCGTCCGGTGAGTCCGGTTTAATCTCTGGTTATACCCGATCATCAGTATCTTTCCGGTCTGTTTTGACACCTCCGTCATGATTCCGGCAGCTTTTGCCGTCAGTGCCATAGGCTTTTCACAAAGTACGTGCTTTCCTTCTTTCAATGCTCTTACGGCAAACTCCGCATGTGTATAATTGGGTGAACATACACTGACCGCATCGATCCTGTCATCCGTCAGCAAATCCTCGGCAGTATCGTATGCCTTTGCATGATATCTGAGAGCCATATCACCTGCACGTTCCTTATCAAAATCATAAAACCCGATAATCCTGCAATCCGAGTTGTCCGAATATTCCGGAGCATGCCTTTTTATCGTGATCATTCCGCAGCCGATTATTCCAACATTAATTTGAGGCTTCACACTATTTCCCAAATATATCACTCTCCTTTTAAAATAGTGCCGCCACCGTAACGAGGTGCTCCCTGATGGGAAGGTGCTGCGGGCAGTGTAATTCGCATTTCCCGCATTGAATGCAGTCACTCGCCTTGCCTCTGCCGTTCGTGTGCACTGCGTAATGCATGCCAGGGAAATTCATATTGCCAAACATCCTGGTATCGTTATAAATGCTGAAAAGATCAGGTACCTGAATATTCTTCGGGCATTCGTCCACACAGTACCTGCATCCGGTACAGGGAATCATATGGATTCCTTTCAGAATATCCGTTACTTTACCGACAGCCTGTATTTCCTCCGAATTCAAAGGCCGGAAAGCCCCCTCGGTCATATAGGAACAATTATCTTTCACCTGCTCATAGGACGACATTCCGCTTAATGCAACCGCGACCTGCTCCAGGCCGGCCGCAAAACGAACCGCGTAGGAGGCTGGGGATGCGGCCGGATCCAATCGTTTGAAAACTGCCGCCGCATTACCTGGAAGATTGGCAAGGCCTCCTCCCCGTACGGTTTCCATTACAATGACGGGTATGTTATATTTCTTTGCAACCTCATAGCATGCTCCGGATTCAATCGAAACCGAATCCCAGTCAAAATAATTGATCTGAAGCTGTACGAAATCCATATTCGGATGGTCGGACAAAATTTTATCGAGCAGCTTTGCGGAATCGTGAAAAGAAAAACCGATATATTTGACCCGGCCCTCTGCCTTTAGCTGTTCCAGATATGCAAAGCCGTCCACCCGCTCCACATTATCGATGCAGGTAACATTCAAATTATGAAGCAGATAGAAATCAAAGTAATCTACATGGCATCTCCGGCACTGCTCCTCGAATATTTCCTTCATCTGTTCCTTTCTTTTAATCAGCCACACGGGCATCTTATCGGCAATCAGGAAGCTTTCCCTCGGATAACGGTCTGTCAGGCAGACACCCAGTGCTTCTTCCGATTTCCCGTTATGGTATGGATATGCGGTATCAAAATATCTGCCTCCATGCTCCAGATAGTAATCCACCATCCGTTTCATCTGCTCTTTGTCAATATCTCCGTTTGCATGCTGCGGAAGCCTCATGCATCCAAAGCCTAATTTTGTCTCAAATAAATTTCTTACATCCTCCATTAAGAATTTCCTCCTTATATTGAATAGACATTTATGAAACTTCTGATTACATTCCGGCAAAATATACCTGAATATTACAGCTATTGTAAAACAGTATAAACCTTTGACCTTACTACAGGTCAACAGTTTTTTCATTAAATTGCAAATTCGTTCGGGATCTTAAAACAGACTGCATCTTTCACGTACATAGCAAGCTCATCCGGCTTAATATCTATCTGCTGCATGGTATCCCGGTTTCGTAATGTCACAATTCCCTCTTCCAGGGTACGGTCATCTACCGTTACGGCAAAAGGTGTCCCGATTGCATCACCTCGCCGGTAACGTTTACCGATATTCCCGGAATCATCATAGGATACCATGAAATGCTTCTTCAGCATACCGTATATCTCCAGGGCTTTTAAGCCATGACGTTTCTTTATCAACGGCAACACATTCACCTTTACCGGGGCAAGGGCAGGGTTTATTTTTAATACCAGCCTGCTCTCCCCCTTCTCTAATTCTTCCTGCAAAAGCGATTCGAAGAGCACTGCCAAAAAGATCCGGTCCAGCCCATAGGTTGATTCCACAATATAGGGTATATATTTTTCCTGGGCCTGCTCATCAAAATACTCCATGCTTTTTCCGGAATACTGCTGGTGCCTTGTAAGGTCAAAGTCGGTCCGGTTATGAGTACCGTTGATTTCTCCCCAGCCGAAAGGGAACAGGTATTCTATATCACAGGCAGCTTTTGCATAATGTGCAAGCTTCTCATGGTCATGATATCTTAAATGTTCTTTCGGGATTCCCAGGAATCCGAAGAAAGCGATACCGTATTCCCTGAAATAATCATAAAGCTCTTCATCCTTTCCCTGCCTGCAGAAAGTCTGGTATTCCATCTGTTCAAATTCTATGGTACGGAACGTAAAATTGCCCGGCGTTATCTCGTTGCGGAACGCCTTCCCGATCTGGCCGATGCTAAACGGCAGCTTAGCCCGCATTGTTCTTAGGACATTCAGGTAATTCACATATTCCCCCTGTGCATTTTCCGGCCTTAAGTATATTGTGTTCGCACTGCTTTGCGTTACCCCGCGCTGTGTGGCAAACATGAGATTAAACTGGCGGATATCCGTAAAATCGGATTCCCCGCAATTTGGGCAGGACACCTTATTCTCCCTGATGAACATATGCATCTCCTCCTGTGACATTGCATCCGCATTCACGGAAGGATCAAAGGCAGCGATAAGGTTGTCCGCACGGTGCCTTGTCTTGCATGCCCTGCAATCCAGCAGCGGATCGGTAAAACTTGAGAGATGCCCGCTTGCTTCCCAGACGGCAGGATTCATAAGGATATCTGCGTCAATCTCATAGCTGCCGTCCCTGATTTGAATGAAATAGTGCCTCCAGGCATCCTTAATATTGTTTTTCAGCCTTGCTCCCAGTGGACCGTAGTCCCAGGTATTTGCCAGTCCGCCGTATATTTCACTTCCCTGAAATATAAATCCGTACTGATTGCAGTAAGCTGCAACTTCTTCCATCGTCATAGTATCCATAGTAACCTCTTTCCGCATATTCAGCCTGCTTCCAGCTTAAATACGCTTTC
>JAEWSD010000123.1 GCA_023398615.1 Bacillota bacterium | reverse complement strand
AATAAAGAAAAGTGGAATGCGGAATCCGTTATTTTAAGCACCTTGGCAAACCGTTTCACGGGCACCGATTGGTATCAGGGTATCCGTGATAAGAGCGGTGCTAAATTTACAGATCCGGAATTCGTTTCTGCACTTACCGCATTGAGTGATTTAGCAAAAGCGGGAGCATTTAATACGGATGTCAACAGTATCGACGGTGCTCAGCAGAGAATGATGTACATGAATGGCAAAGCCGCTATGACGATTGACGGTACCTGGGCGGTTTCCGATTTTGATAACAATGCGCCGGAAGACATTAAGAATGTGACTGAAATTGCAGCTCTTCCAAGTGTTGAAGGCGGAAAAGGCGACGCTGCGGCAATAACCGGCGGAGCAGGCTGGGCTTATGCGGTGAATGCAAACATTGCACCGGAAAAGCTTGACGCTGCAAAAGAACTTATCATTGCGTTAACCGGTCAGGAGTATGCTACCTTAGCAGTTCAGGCTGGTACCTTAACTGCTGCAAATCCTGGTGATTATGAGAAGGATACCAGCAAGATTATTGCTACCAAGTTTGATGCCTTTGCAGCCGACAGGCCTTTCATACCGGTTTACGATCATCAGCTGAATTCCAGCATCATTGAAGTTATGAACAGTGGTTTACAGGAATTATTGATTGATGCGGTAAGTCCTGAGGAGCTTGCACAGCGTATCCAGACAGAATACGAACGTAACTAAGCGAACGTCACAGAAAACCCGAGAATTTTGTGTGCGAAAGGCTGCAAAGCAGCCTTTCTGCGCATCTTGTAGGAGTTTTATTGCATAAAATAAGAAAGTTGGTGTTAGTGTGAAAGGAACCATTAAGCCGAAAGACAGGGTGATTTATTGTTTACTTTCTCCGGGAATTATACTATTTGTTTTAAGCTGTATAGCACCACTGTTCGTAGCCGTTTATAACAGTTTCTTTGATTGGAACGGCGGTCCTGTGAAAGAATTTATCGGAATAAGCAATTATATTGAACTGATAAAAGATAAAGCATTTTGGTCTGCTTTCTTAAACAACCTGGAATTTATTGTATGGACAGTTGTCGGACAGATAGGGATTGCATTCATTATATGCATGCTGCTGGTTTCGCGGATTCTGAAATTCCGTAATCTTCACCGCACGGTTATTTTCTTTCCCGTAGTGCTTTCAGCGGTAGTAGTCGGTTTCCTCTGGAGGATCATGTATAATACGGATTACGGTATTATCAACCAGTTCCTGAGGGGAGTCGGGCTTGAGAATTTTATTAAACCGTGGTTGGATGATCCGGACATTGTTATTTCCTCGTTAGCCGTTCCAAAGATCTGGCAGTTTATCGGATTCTATATGGTTATACTTTTGGCAGCGATACAGGGCATCGATAAGTCCGTTCTGGAGGTTGCCGAGCTGGATGGGGCGGTAGGCTGGAAGAAGTCACGTTATATCGTGCTGCCGCTGATTAAGGATACCCTGATGGTTACCGTAATGCTTTGTATATCCGGTAATATGAAGACCTTTGATCAGATCTTTGTAATGACAGGCGGCGGGCCGGGAACCAGTTCACAGGTTGTGGCTATGTACGCCTACAGCGTTTCTATGGACCGGATGAGATACGGCTACGGAAGTACCGCGGCAATCGGTATTCTGGTATTGAGCCTGCTTCTTATTGGGATCAGTAAACTGGTGACAGGGAGGAAAAAGAAATGAAAGATAAAAATATTAAAAAGATAGTGAATACCATACTATCCAATGTGTTAATTGCTCTATTTTCTTTTACCTGTATTTTCCCTATTTTCTGGATGCTGTATTCTTCCCTGAAATCGAATCAGGAATTCGCTCTGAATACCGTCAGTCTTCCGAAAGAGCTGCATTTTGAGAATTATGTTCAGGCTATTATAGAAGGGAATATCGGATCCTATTTCAAAAACAGTATGTTTAATACACTGCTTACGGTACTGGTGGTTATTCTGATATCCTTTATTACAGGCTATTGCTTATCCAGGTTTGCGTTCAAGGGAAGAAAGCTTGTCTATTATTTATTCCTGTCGGGAATGCTGGTTCCCATCTATGCGCTGTTGATACCTATTTTTGTTGAATATAAAGAGCTTGGACTACTGAATAAGCGAATCACTTTGATTCTTCCCTATATTGCATTTGCATTGCCGATGGCGGTATTCATTATTGAAAGCTTTGTAGGATCTATCCCGTTTGAGATTGAGGAGGCTGCTTATATTGACGGAAGCAGTTTGACCCGGACCATGTTCAATATTATTATGCCGATATGCAAGCCGGTTATCGCTACGGCTGCTATTCTGTCTTTCCTGAACACATGGAATGAGTTTCCGCTTGCCTTAGTCTTAATACGGAGTAATAAACTGAAGACAATGCCGATTGGTTTGACGAATTTTGTCGGAAGCTACACGGTAGACTACCCGCTTTTATTGTCTGCCCTGGTGGTTTCAACCCTGCCGGTACTCATCATGTATTTGCTGTTTTATAATCAGATTATGAAGGGAATGACTGCGGGAGCCGTGAAAGGCTAAGTATAAGGCAGGCCATATTTTATGGCTTGCCTAATGTGATATTCGGTGGTATCTTAACAATAAAGAAGGGTGTAGGATGAAAAATAAATTTTTCAACCACAAGTTTGTGCTTGCGTACCACAAACTTGATATGCGCGAAAAGCGTGCGCAAGAATAGAGGATAAAATGAGGAAGAACAGACGTATGATATTTGACAGTCTGCAGCAGACTATTTTTGTGCTCGTTATTGTTCTGATTATTATACCGACTATGACATTGGGCATTATATCGTATAATAAATATGCGGAGATTATCACAGAAAAGGTAAGTACCCTTAACAGTAATAATATAGCACAGATTGGATCAAATATCGAAGATATTTTTAATGATCTGCGGAATAACTCTCTATCTTTTTACCAGAATGATATGGTAAGGAATTATCTTATGGCGGGTGCCGGTATTGAAAGGGTAAAGGCACAGATCCAGCTTGACCAGTTTATACTGAACAAACTGGCCTACGAGGAATACATGAAGGCTGTCGATATCAGGCGTATGGATGGAACACAGTATAATTCTAATGTTACTGTGGAAGGAATCAGCAACAAGCTCCATACGGGCCTTCTTAATTTAAAGGGCCACACAAAATTTATCAGAGACGTAAAAAGCACAAGTTTATACAGTAACGAAGAGATGTATGGATTTGGCAGAGCTATTTATGATATTAATAATGTTGGAAGACCGATTGGCTCAATGCAGATATATTTTAATAAAAAGGACATTATGAATCTGCTGACAGGCGGTAAGATCGGTGAAGGCAGTGAATATTATATCGTTGATAAAGGCACGGTAATCATCTCACCGGAAGATGACCGGATCGGCAGGAGGCTGGAGGACCTGATCGGAAAGGTAACACTATCGGAGAAGCAGGCCAGTAAAACCATTCGGGTTAACGGGGTATCCCAGATGCTGACTTACTATCATATGAGCTATCCGGACTGGTACCTGGTTCATGTAGTTCCCTTAGATCAGATTAACCGTGAACAAACGGTGATCCGTCAGATTATAATATATACCTTGCTGTTTGCGATCTTAATCTGCAGCTTTATGGCTTACCTGCTGTCAAAATCCGTTATCAGGCCTTTGAAGACGGTGGCAAATTCCATGAAGAATATTGAGCAGGAGAACTTCCGTATTACGATCCCGGAAGCTGGCTATGAGGAAATCACTATTCTGGTGCATTCCTTCAACAGGATGTCAAAGCGTCTGGACGAATTGGTCAACCGTATCTATGCGGCGGAGATTAAGGAAAGGGATGCGCAGATTAAAGCAATGCAGGCATATATCAATCCGCATTTTCTGTATAATACTCTGGATACGATATGCTGGATGAGCCGTATGGAGAACGCATATGAGACCAGCCATTTGATAGAAGCCTTATCGAAACTGTTCCGGCTGTCTGTTCAAAGTACTGAAAGGACAACGACGGTAGGGGTTGAACTTGAGTATATAGAAAGCTATATTCAGATTCAGCAGTGTCGTTATATGGATACGATTGAATTCGTGCTGGAGGTGGATGAATCCTTAAAGTCCTGCGAGACCGTCCGGTTTGTTCTGCAGCCGCTGGTGGAGAATGCAATCATTCATGGGATTGAGCCTTCGGGTGAGAGCGGGACGATAACGATCTCCATAAAAAAGGAAGAAGATAAGCTGATCTATATTGTTAAGAATGACGGTCGGGATGCCGATATACCGGAGCTGGAAGAATTGTTAAAGCATTATGGCGGCGGGCTGCATGGACTTGGAATATGCAGTATCAATGACAGGATACAGCTATGCTACGGAGCGGAGTACGGCTTAAGATTTCAGGGGAATAAGCCGCACGGGCTTCAGGTACTGGTCATCCAGCCTTTCATTATGGAAAAGAGGTTAGGCTGAAAGAAAAAAATGAAAGGCACGGGTGTTAACATGATAACGGCAATGATTGTTGATGATGAACCGATTATTCGAAAAGGAATTAAGACCGAGATTGATTGGGAGTCTATCGGTATTCAGGTGATTGACGAGGCCGCGAACGGAAGGGACGGCCTGGCGAAAGCTTTAATCAAAAAGCCCGATATTGTAATAACCGACATAAAAATGCCAATCATGGACGGTATAAAATTGTCTGCCGCATTAAAGGAAAAGCTTCCGAAGACGAAGGTGGTATTCTTAAGCGGCTACAGTGATGTGGATTATCTCAGACAGGCGATAAAGCTGAATGCCGTTGATTACCTTTTAAAACCCGTCAGTTTGCAGGAACTGGTGAACCTTATGGTGAAGCTGAAAAGCCGGATTGAACAGGAAACGGTAGATTATAAGAATCAGCTTCTTTCCAACCAGCTTTTAATCCGTAATCTGCCCTGGATAAGGAACAAATGTATCAACCAGTTTATCGGCGGTTCGATTACTGAGGAAGAATTCAGGTACCAGGCGGAGAAGGTTATGCATATTAATCTGACCGGCCCGACGTATCAGATGGTAGCTTTTAATATAGACAACTATTATCAGATGGTAAGCAGGGGTGAGAAGGAAACCGACTTACTAAAGTATGCGGTGTCTAATATTGCCTCCGAGATCCTGGAAAAAGCGGCAAGAGTTACGATATGCGACGGTGGCGACAGCACCTTGCTGGCCTTGCTGAGTACGGAAGCTGCGGTTGGTGAGGTTGTTGAATGCTGTAAAGAGATACAGTTTTATATAAGGAAATATTATAATATCTCCGTTACGATTGGAATCGGTGAAAAGGTGGAGCAGCTGTCCGAGCTTAAAATATCCTGCCTGCAGGCGAAGAAGGCGGTTGAAAGCAAGATCTCGGAAGGCAATAACCGGATTATAGTGATGAACGGCGACGCTAACAATAAAAATACCGGTGCAAAGCTTTTCCTGAGTGCAAAGGAAGAAAAAGAGCTTATTGAGAAGACGGAGCTGTTAAGCAAGATTCAGATGCAGCAAGTGCTGGATGATTTATTCCGCAAATATTTCTATGGGCAGCCTGTTGACAGGAAAACGGCGGAGCAGTTATGTATGAATCTTATACTGATTGCGGTACGTGAGCTTCAGCAGGGACAGCTTGCGCCGGAAGAGGTATTGCAGCAGGATTACTACTACTATGATGAGATTTCAAAATATGAAACGCTAACAGATCTGGAATTATGGATAAAATCAATTTTTAATAAAGTACTGTACGCATTGGAGACACAGAGAAGCAGTAAATATAAAAATATCGTTACTGCCGGAATAGAATATGTGAAGAATCACTATAAAGAGAACATCATGGTTACGGATGTGGCAAATTACGTATTTGTTACTCCCAATTATTTCAGTAAAGTATTTAAAGAAGAAACAGGAGAGAATTTTACGGAATGGCTGGGCAAATACCGGATCGAATGTGCGAAGCAGCTGATGACCAGGCAGCCGAATATGAAAAACTATCAGGTGGCGGAGGAAGTCGGTTTTAGTGATTACAAATATTTTACCTATATCTTTAAGAAACACACCGGATATACCCCGAACACCTATAAGCAGTTAATGGGATAAAGCGGAGTGTAGATTTTCCGACAGTATTGTTGAAATGCGGTAACAGTTCAGCCTATGATACCGCGAGGCGTTTTATGTGAGTGCAGTGCAGCGAAAGTCACAGAAAACCCGAGACTTACATGTGCGAAATTACGGTCTGCCGGGCAGACATAAAGGAGGAGCTATGAAAGACTTTTTATTTGGTGCTGTGTATATTATCGAACAGGACTATACGGATAAGGAAATAAAACAGGATTTGGAGAATATGAAGGCATGCGGCTATAATTTGGTTACCTTATGGCCGATTGCGAACCCCTGGCTGGCAAAAAGTTCCCATGAGTGGATATTTGATAAAACGATCCAGGTACTCGATATTTGCCGGGAGCTTGGTATGAAGGCGGTGATGCAGCTATTCGGCCAGAATCAGGCGCAGGAATTCATGCCGGATTCGGTACTGACCGAGGAAATGATGATTCATGACGAGAAAGGGGCAATCGTAAATGAAAACTGCTTCTGGGCCAACCTGAATCATCCGGTAGTAAGAGATTATTTTGATCTGTATTTTAAGGAAGCTATTCTTACCTTAAAGGACCATCCGGCGGTTTATGGCTGGGATGTATTTAATGAGGCTCATTTCCGGAGTGATGATGAGTATACCGTAAGGGAATACCAGAAATGGCTGGAACACAAATACAAAGATATTCGGAATCTTAACCGGGAGTGGTACCGCCGTTATGAGAGCTTTTCACAGGTTCTGCCCATTAAGCGCCGTTCACCCTACAGTATTTGGAGCAGTCTGCTGCCGGATGTGGAGTATGAGAAATTCCGCAGTGAGAACCTTACGGAGATATGCGGCTTCCTGTACCGGACCGCAAAGAAATATGATGCCGTGCATCCCGTTATCATTGACGGTACCTCTTCACAGATACTGGCTTCGGATGTGACTTTAAGAAATAATGATGAGTTTGAAACCGCGTTTTTGCCGGATGTATACGGAGCCACCTTCTATCCGAAGAGCTGGGGCAGGAACTACCGTAATACTCCTTGGACTATGGCAATGTATTATACGGTGCCGGCTGCGGCAGCCAGAAAAGCAAAAAAGCCATATATCGTTAATGAATTGCAGACACATACCCAATCCGTACTGACACCGGGTTCCGAGGTAAGTCCTCAGGAGCTTTATAACTGGATGCTAATGTGTATCTTTACCGGTGCCTGCGGAATGCAGCTATGGCGCTGGAGGCCTTTCCTTCACGGTTACCAGTCAACCGGGCGCGGTCTGACCAGAATTGACGGGACTCCGAATCTTCGGAGCGAACGTACCAAAGAATTGGTAAGCCTCTTAAAGGAAAATCAGGACATCTTCGGTGATTTTATCATAAGCAGACCTTTTGTAAAGCTTGCGGTATCCTATTCAAACAGGCTTTTCTTTGATTCTCTTTTGAAATGGAACAATAGCTTCTGGTCACAGGATGTGGAAGGATGGTACAAGCTGTTCTGGAGAAATGGCCTGGCTGCGGATTTTGCGAATCTGGAACGGCTGGATGAGGAGGATATGGCTACGGAGGTGATTGTTTTACCTTCTATTCTAAGTATCAGCAACGAGACCGCAGGCAAGCTGGTCGAATATGTGAATGGTGGCGGTATCCTGATAGCGGATGCGCGCCTGGGTTCTGTAAATGAGTATGGTGTGGTACCGAAGGAAGGAATTCCGGGAAGTATCCTGTCCGAGCTGTTCGGAGTCAGGGAGCTGGATGTGTCCTCAGAGGAAAGGTTTATTCTGGAGGGTGAAACCATTCCGGCAAATTATATGTGCCAGAAGCTTGAGGTACAGCCGCAGGCCGAGGTATTAAGCAGCATGGAAGACGGGACACCTGCCGTTGTGGCGAATAAAACCGGGAAAGGTATGACGCTTTACTTTAATTCCTTTATGGGAGTTGAACTAAAAGAAAATTCCTACCCGAAACTGGAAGCCCTGGTCATGAATTTACTGAAGGAACGTCATGGGAACATGGTAACGGCAAGGAAGGACGACAGAGTGCATATATCCTATATAACCGCGGAAAACAGGAAAGCGGCCCTGGTTATTAATTTCTCAGAACGTAAGGAAAGCGCCTCGATAGATAATTTGCCGGACGGTGTAACATTAACTAACATCATGACCGGCGACAGGGTAACGGCAGGCAGGACGACCCTCCTTGAGATACCGGAGGATACCGCCTATGTTTATACCTGGGTTGAGTGAAGGCGGCGTTAATATGAAACAGGGAATTATAAAATTACCGCCGAACCGCGTCCGCCGGAATTATACCGGCGGTGCGGGGATAGACCGACTTCACGGGAATGCTTTATGTGAGGATACGAATCAGCCGGAGGAATGGGTAGGTTCCGTGGTATCTGCAAATAATCCGGGGATGGAGTATATCAGCGAGGAAGGTCAGGCATTTGTTTTTACCGGCAATGGCAGAGTATTATTCAAGGAGCTCCTTTTATCGGAGAAAGAATTCTATCTTGGAAGGGAATCCCTGCGGGAGCCGGGAGTGAATATGAGCTTCCTGTTCAAAATATTGGATTCCTCTATGAGATTGCATGTACAGGTACACCCAACGGCGGATTTTGCAAGAAGGTACCTGGATTCCCCCTACGGAAAGCTGGAATGCTACTACATTCTGAGTGTACGTGAGGGAATAAAGCCTTATATCCGTCTGGGATTCCAGCATGCCCCTTCGAAGGCGGAATGGAAGAGGATCATAGAGGAGCAGGATATAGGAGCAATGGACCGGTGCTTTGAAAAGATACCGATAGAGGTCGGGCAGGTATGGTATATCCCCGGAGGAATGCCTCATGCAATCGGGGAAGGCATTACCATGCTGGAAATTATGGAACCGTCCGATCTTGTGGTACGCTGTGAGTTTGAGCGTGAAGGGGTAGTAGTCCCGCCTGAAGCCAGATTCATGGGACGGGGACTCGATTTCTGCCTCGATATCTTTGACTATACGCAATATTCGGCGAATGAGATCAGAGAGAAAAGCATGGTGAAACCAAAGCTTCTGGAGGTAACAGAGCAGTATACCGCAGAGCAGTTGGTCGGCACCGGCCTGACCTCCTGCTTTGAAGTAAACCGGTTAAGGATAAACGGAGAGATGACGTATCACAAGAAGCCGATTCCGCAATTGGGAGTGATCTGCAACGGTATGTTAAGGTTTAAGGCGGACGGACAGGAGCTTACCTTGAAAAGAGGGGACAGCTTCTTCCTGGCGGCAGGCCTAAGCGAATGTACGATAGAAAATATAACCGATGAGATCGCAGAGGTATGTCTGGTGTTTTAAGAAAGGATGGCGGGCAAGCCTTTACTGCTTGCAGATATCTAAAGAATAAGAGAAAAATTCGTAATTACTGGTATAGATACATTTACGCCGTATTTAATATTTATTGGTAATTGCGAATTTTTTTGATTGATTATACAACAAAAAAGTTGTATAATCATAATAGAAAATATATTTATACTAAAGAGGGTGAGTTATGACTGTATATAGTTACAAGTCTTCAAGTGGCAAAGATTTAATTATGGATTAT
>JAEWSD010000036.1 GCA_023398615.1 Bacillota bacterium | reverse complement strand
TTGACCTTGAGATAGAAGAAAATGAGCAAAAGAGCGCCGACGCAGGACATTCCCCGTGGAGATTGGACCCGGTCTTCGTTGCCCAGGTATATGTCGGCCTGCTGATCTCACCGGAAGGTATCGCGGGAGATTACCCCATCCAATATGAGGATATTACGATTACGGAGAATTCGGGAACAGCTGCCGTAGCAGAGATTCATAATGAGAAGTCGCCTGCCGCCAGGGTATATCTTAAGAAACTAATCAGACAGGACTCTACCGGTATATGGACGGCTGTCGGTTATGATCCGGCCGAATAGCTTAAGGGCAGATTTCTTATAATATCACAGGTTGTTTCAATGTCCTCATCGCTGTGCGCATAGGATATAAACATTGCCTCATACTGGGACGGCGCGATATAGATGCCATGCTCCAGCAAATATCCGAAGAATGCCGAAAAGCGGTTTGTATCGGAAGAGGTTGCGGATTCATAATCAACTACCCGGCGGTCCGTAAAAAAGATACTGAGCAGGGAGCCGATATGGTTTACGCACACCCTGTCTCCGAACCTTTCCGTAACAGCCCTTGCAAGCCTGCCGGTCCGGGCTTCCAGGGTTGTATAGAGCTCCGGCGTATCATGCAATATCCGGAGGGTTTCCATTCCGGCCGCAACGGCGACAGGATTTCCCGACAGGGTCCCTGCCTGGTAGACGGCACCGACCGGTGCCACCAGCTCCATAATTTCCTTCCTGCCGCCGTATGCACCGACAGGCATTCCGCCTCCGATTATTTTCCCCAGGGTGGTCAGATCAGGAGTTACTCCATAGTACTCCTGTGCTCCTCCCGCTCCTAAGCGGAAGCCGGTAATTACCTCATCGAAGATCAAAAGGGAACCGTATTGAAGCGTGATATCCCTTAAAAACTGCAAAAAGCCTTTCCTGGGAAGCACCACACCCATATTGGCCGCCACCGGCTCGACAACAATAGCGGCAATCCTGTCCCCGCAGCCGTTAAAGAGAGCTTTGACCGATTCCCTGTTATTATATTCCGCCACTAATGTGTTTCTCGTATAATCCGCCGGAACCCCCTTGCTGTCCGGCACCGATTGCGTCAGCGCCCCGGAGCCGGCCTTTACCAGGAGCCCGTCCGAATGTCCGTGATAGCAGCCGCGGAATTTCACTATCATATCCCTGCCCGTATATCCCCTCGCCACGCGGATCGCACTCATTACCGCTTCGGTTCCCGAGCTTACCAGTCTTGTCATCTCCATAGACGGTATCATCTCACGGATTCGCTTTGCCAGCATGTATTCGTTTTCCGTCGGCGCTCCAAAGGTCAATCCGTTCTCACAGGCCTTCTTCACGGCATTTACTACATCGGCATTGGCATGGCCGAGGATGCAGGGACCCCAGGAGCAGACATAATCGATAAACTCATTGCCGTCGGCATCATAGATTCTTGAACCCTTTGCCCTGTCAATGAATAAGGGACTCCGGTGAACCGGCTTAAAGGCCCTGACCGGGCTGTTTACCCCGCCGGGAATACAGGTTTTTGATTTTTCAAATAGTTCCGATGATTTCTTCGTATTCATACGTACTCCAATCCGTGCGCTTCGCACGCCTATTTGCCGTCCAGCCAACGTGCCGCATCCAGTGCGTGATAAGTGATGATGATTTTGGCTCCCGCTCTTTTTATCCCAATCAGATTTTCCATTACAATTCTTTTCTCGTCGATCCATCCGTTCATGGCGGCGGCTTTTACCATAGAATACTCTCCGCTCACGTTATAGGCGGCGATCGGGTAATCGGTCCTGTCGGCCGCCGCGCGTATAACGTCCAGGTATGCCAGTGCCGGTTTCACCATGATCACATCGGCGCCCTCCTCGATATCATCTTCGCATTCCCGTATCGCTTCCTTTACATTCGCAGGGTCCATCTGATAGGTCTTCCTGTCTCCGAAAGCCGGGGCGGAATGCGCGGCATCCCGGAACGGGGAGTAGTATCCGGATGCATATTTTGCACTGTAGGACATAATCATGATATCCTGGAAACCATCCCTGTCCAGTGCTTCCCGTATCGCCTTTACCCTTCCGTCCATCATATCGGAAGGCGCTATGATATCCGCTCCCGCTTTCGCAAGACTGACTGCCATTGCGGACAGCAAAGGCAGTGTTTCATCATTCAGGATGCGGCCGCCGCTTACCAGTCCGCAATGGCCGTGAGAGGTATACTCACACAGGCATACGTCTGCAATAACCAGCAGGTCCGGTGCTTTTTCTTTGATATGGCGTATGGCTTTCTGCGTGATGCCTTCCTCATCGTATGCCTGGCTTCCCACCTCATCCTTATGCGCCGGGATTCCAAAGACCAGCAGCGCACCGATACCGCAATCCGTTATTTCCTTAAGCTTCCCGTCAAAACGATCTATCGAATACTGGAAGATGCCGGGCATCGATTCGACCGGGGTTTCGATATCCTTTCCTTCTTTGATAAAGACCGGATATACAAGGTCAGCTTTCTCTAAAACTGTTTCCCTGACCAGGTTTCTCATTGCTTCATTCACGCGGAGTCTTCTCATTCGCTTCATTGCTATCGCTCCAATCTGTAAACTATTTTTTCCAATTAAACCGCCTGATCCCGCTGATCAGACCATCCGTATCGCTAACCTCTGCTATGATATCTGCCTTATGATGATACCGTTTAACCGTATCTGCGGTAATTTCTCCGATACAGGCTATTTTTATCTCCTCCGGCAATTTCAGTCCGGCATTTTTTATCCCCTCAAAGAATGCATCCGCACCGGAAGCGCTGGCAAATACCAGGCAGTCCGTTTCCGGCAGCAGCTCCGTATTCTCCGTGAGCGTGCCTTTCACATCATAAACAGGTATCTCCTTATATTGCAGACCCTTTTCCCGAAAGGTCCGGGTCAGTTCCTCACTTCCTCTTAATGCTCTGGGAATCAGTATCCTGTCTTCGGGCGATACTTCACGGACAAACTCCTTCGCCAGGCCGTCCGTGGTATAGCTGTCAGGGATAAAGTCTGCAAAATACCCATATTGCCGCAGTGCCTGTCCGGTTCCGCTGCCTATTACGGCAAACCGCACCTTGCCAAGACATCTTCTGTCTATGCCGCAGCTCTCCATCCTGTCAAAAAAAATCTTAATCGCATTCCGGCTTGTGAATATGATCCACCGGTAGCTGCCGATTGCCTTTATCTCTTCCTCTAACGTGGACAGAAAGGGCGTTTCCACTACACGCATATCGCAGACCGGATATGCTTCGGCGCCAAGCTCTTGCAGGCCTTGCTCCAGCTTTTCACGCATTGACACGGTCCCTGTAATTCCGATTTGAATGCCGGAAAGAGGTTTCCGCGCCGTATCAGCCAGCTGCAATGCCGCCGTGTCCCCTATCACAATGACCGCGGGTGATACGATTCCTTCTTCCTTTACCTTTGACGCAATATCCCGAAGCGTTCCCCTTACGGTCCTCCCTCCGCGCATTGTCCCGTTGGATATTACTGCCGCCGGGGTGCCGACATCCTTGCCATACTCTATTAAGCGCTCCGTAATCTGCCCGATACTTGACAGTCCCATCAGAAATACCAGCGTACCGTCAAGCTTTGCCAGTAGCTCATAATGGTCGGTCAGCGTATCTCCGGAAGCCATTGTATGCCCGGTAATGACATGAAAGCTGCGGCTCATTCCCCTGTGGGTAAGCGGTATCCCCGCGCTTTCAGGAACAGCGGCGGCAGAGGTAACGCCCGGTATTACTTCATAACGTATGCCGTATTTTTGCAGCTCCTCAATCTCCTCTCCGCCTCTTCCAAAGACAAAGGGGTCACCCCCTTTAAGACGGACCACCTTTCCATAGCTCACGGCACATTCCACCAAGAGCCTGTTGATCTCCTCCTGGCTTTTCGAGTGGTGTCCCGCCGCTTTTCCCACGTAGATTTTAACACAGTCGCTGCGCAGATGTTCCAGCAGCCGATAGGAAGCCAGCCTGTCATAAATAACGGCATCACAGGTTTTTAGCAGCTCAAGCCCTTTTAAAGTGATAAGCCCGGGATCCCCGGGTCCTGCTCCGACTAAATATACCGTTCCCAATCAAAATTCCTCCAATATTCCGTTTACCATATCTTCCAGCAGTAAGTAACGCTTATCAAGAGCGGTGCTTCCTTCCCTTTTTACCAGTTTGCCGTCCTGCTCCTTCATCATCCATATCCCGATTTCATCTCCCATGACCTTAGTAAACACTCCGATTGGCTCATGACAGCCCGCATGGAACAGCTCCAGCGCCCTTCGCTCGGCAGCAAGCTCAATGCCGGCGTACGGATCGGAAATACTTTCAAGCATGCTTCTGAGTTTGCTGTCCCTTTTTCCTTCTATCGCAATGATAGCCTGCCCTCCGGCCGGTACCAGCTCATCAATCTCTAAGTATCTGTAGCTGTACCTTGGTTCCTGTTCCAGTTTTAGCCTCTTTATCCCCGCGGCCGCAAGAATAATGCCGTCGAAGCTTCCGCCGGACAGCTTATCAAGCCTGGTCGCTACATTTCCCCTTAGGGGGCTGCATTGTATATTCCCGTATAACGCCTGTATCTGCACCTGCCGTCTTAAGCTGCTGGTTCCGATGACGGCCTTTTCTTTTCCCGTGATATCGGCAGATTGCAGCGTAATCAGGACATCTCTTGGATCCTCTCTTTTTAAAACACCGAGAATAGCAAGCTCTTCCTTTAAATCTGCCGGCATATCTTTTGCACTGTGCACCGCCAGGTCTATTGCTCCGCTTAGGAGTGCATCCTCAAATTCCGTAACGAATACACCTTTTCCGCCGAATTCCGGCAGCGGTTTATCCAATATTTTATCACCGGCAGTCCGTATCACGGTGATTTCATATTCATATTCGGGATACTTCTGCTTTAACGCATCGATAACCATTCTCGTCTGGACAAGTGCCAGACTGCTTCCTCTTGACCCTATCCGAATCCTGCCTGTACCCATCGGTATCCTCCTTTCGAATATTGCAGTCGTTAGGCATTTGCGAAACTCTTGATTACATCACCTGTACTTCCTTATGATATCCATAACCGAAGCCTCGGATAAGCTGTCTTCCTTTCGCTCCGCCATACGTATCAGCTCCCGGTATGCTTTCCTTCTGTTCTCAGGCAAAGTAATTTCATTTTTAACAGCTTCCCTGTATGCCCCCAGCAGCCCGATCAATTCACTGTAATAAAGCGGAATATTCCTTTCAATATCCCTTTTTATCTTTGCCGCCATTGCAGGGCTGTTCCCTCCGGTCGATACCGCTATGACCAGGTCTTCTTCCTTTATGATTGCAGGGAAAACGAAGCTGCATTCCTCTTTTACATCAACAACATTTACCGGCTTACTATTCTTCCTGCACAGCTCAGATATATGGGTATTAAGCTTTTCATTATCGGTAGCCGCAACCACATACTCCGCTTTCAGAATGTCCTCATCCTTGAATTTCCGCTCATGAAGCTCTATCTGTCCATTTTCCCCGTCCTGCCTTCCGGATATTTCCTTCCAATCATAGATCTCTTTACAGATATCGGCTGCAATCACTATGATTTTAACATCAAACCGGGATAATACTTCAATTTTCCGCAACGCAACCCCGCCTCCTCCGACTACAAGGAAGGCCTTGTCCTTCACATCAACAAAAAAAGGAAAGTATGACATAGTAACCTCTTTTCCGCATACAGTAAGCAGGTTTCTTCAACCCGGCTCCTCTTTGCTTATCTCTTCTAGAGAATCAAGAACAGCTTTCAGCTGTTCACTGCTTAATGACTTTTTCATCCGGTACAGGACCTTTCTGACGCCTTTTTCTTCCGTCAGCCTAACGAAGCTGTCAAGAGCATCATGATAGTTTTGAAAGTAAACCTCTTTCAGCGCTTCTTCCAGGCATTCCGTAAGGATCAGCTCCGCCTTGTCCAGTTCCTTTAATTTTATCCTGTTGTTATCTTTCGAAATTTTCTCAAAATCATCGATATCCAGGATGCTCATTCCCTTTATCTTAAGGATTTCCTTATCGATATCACCGGGTACCGCCAGATCAATAAATAGTTTACGGCAGGAGCCGCCTCTTAATTCATTCATGGTTTCCTTACAGGTAAATGTATAATGCGGGCTTGTGGTTGCACTTATGATTACATCGGCCCTGTTGAGGTAACGGTACCTGTCCTTATATTCTACAATACGAAGCTTCCTGTCGGGAAATATGATATTACTGCCGCTGTGACTTCTGCTCGTGCCGATAATATTTTGAAACCCTTTGTCACATAGATTTTTTGCTACGATGCTTCCTATCTTGCCGGTGATTCCGATAATAAGAATATCCGAGCCTCCCGTCGCGGCCAGAAAATCACCGGCCCGGTTTGCGGCCAGGGTACCAATCGATACCGGCGTATTGGAAAGCCTCGTGTCTGTCTTTATTTGCTTGGCACTGCCTATAGCCCTTTGGAATATTATATTTAAAATGGTATCGGTGCATTCCTTGTTTAAGGATAATTGATATGCATCCTTCACCTGACGCAGGATTTCATCCTCCCCTAAAACCATAGAATCGAATCCGCAGGCAACCCGAAACAAATGCCTTACCGCACTTTCCCCGGCGTACCGGTTCAGGTATTTCTTTATCAGATCCGGGTCAAGCTGTTTATAACCGGCCAGCTCCCCTTCGATGATTTGTATTGCACTTTTATCCCCGTTAAAATAGATCTCACTCCGGTTACAGGTAGAAATAACGACACAGCCCGTAATACCGTTGTTTTGCAAAACACGTTTCTCAAATTCAACCTGCTCCTCTGCGGAGAAGGAAAAATGCTGCCTTATTATAAGCGGCGTTGTCTTATGACTGATACTGATGCAATACATACTGCCTCCATAATTCGATGCATAAAAAGGGCTGAGGGCTGTTGCAAAACTCTTACTTATAGAATGTCATATTAAGTATGAGTTTTGCAACAGCCCCAAATAATGCACAGAAATTATGCAAAATGCATAATTTCACGCATACATATCTCGGGTTTTCTCTGACTTCGCTCGCCTTACAAGTTATTCCCCGCTATTGCCTCTGCTTCCTTTTATATAATTCCGATAGGTTCTTCCGTAACCTCTTTTTCCGCGTTAATAAGAAAAGCTTTCAGTATGGGTTCCTCCCGGTTTAAAAGAGACAAAATCAGGTACTCTGCCTTCGTATCAAAAGCAAGGCGCTTATCCTCCTCAGACGGCCTTGCCGGAGATTCCGGATGGGAATGGAAATTACCCAACAAGGAAAGCCCGTTTTCTCTGATATCCTTTACTGCCGCTAACTGCTCCTTCGGATCCATCGAAAAATGTTCGTTGCTTTCATCCATATTGGTAAGGAGGTAAACCTTTTCAATATGCTTATCCTCTCCGCTTACCTTACCGGCAATCAGTCCGCAGGCTTCATTCGGCAGGCCTTTGACGGCATGGTTTAAGATAATATCGTAATCCTTTTTTCTCAGGTACAGCATTGTTAATCCCTACTTTCCGTCGCATTCCGCCTGCTCATAATCAATCAGTTCCGTTATCGTCGGATGTTCCCCGCATACCGCACAGCCTGATACGTCCTTAGGAAGCGGAACGGTACGAAAGACCATCTTTAATGCGTCATAGGTAAGCAGCTTGCCTGTTAGCAGCTCTCCTACCCCAAGAATATACTTGATTGCCTCCATTGCCTGGAGGCTTCCGATCACACCGCCCATTGCGCCGATTACTCCGGCCTGTTTGCAGGTCGGAACCGCATCCTTTGGCGGCGGATTCTTAAATACACACCGGTAGCAGGGTCCCTTGCCCGGAACATAGGTCATAAGCTGTCCCTGGAATCTTATGATTCCTGCATGGGAAAAAGGCTTTCCGGCCATGACGCAGGCATCATTGATCAAAAATTTCGCGGGGAAATTATCGGTGCCGTCAATAATAAAATCATACTCCTTTATCAGTTCCAGGATGTTTTCCGAGGTAACAAAGGTACGGTATGTATTGACCGTTACATCAGGATTCATTGCATTCATCGTTTCCTTTGCCGACTTTACCTTCGCCTTGCCGACATCGGCAGTCCCATGAATGATCTGCCGCTGAAGATTGGACAGATCCACTTCATCCGCATCCGCAATCCCGATCGTACCGATGCCTGCCGCGGCCAGATACATGGCGGCCGGTGCTCCAAGCCCTCCGGCACCTATTATCAATACCTTAGCATTTAACAGCTTTCTCTGACCCTTCGCTCCTACCTCTTTCAGAATGATGTGGCGGGAATACCTTTCCAACTGTTCATTCGTAAATGCCATCAGAAGCAACCTCCTCCCATAAAATACAGGAATTCGACAATATCATTTTCTTTCAGGGCTAAGGTCCGGAAATCCTCACTCTTTACAAATTCATCATTGACCGATACGGTCACATATTCCGGATTCTCAACGTTTTCAATTTCGATCAGTCCGGCAACGGTTATGCCTTCCTGTACTTCTTTTTTATTACCTGCAACTGTTATAAACATATTATCCCTCTTTCTGTCCCAAAATTCGCTTATTATATGATTTCCTTTATTATTGTTTC
>JAEWSD010000005.1 GCA_023398615.1 Bacillota bacterium | reverse complement strand
CACTAAGATGTACCAGAATACTTATCATTGATGAAAAGACCAATACAAAATGGGAAGTAGCGGTAGCAAAATGAGCAGGAAATCCGAGAAGTACCAACGCGGGCACATGTACAATGCCGCCGCCTATCCCAAGAAAACCTGATAAAAGGCCAACAAACATGCTAATCACTATCCCTGCCGGCATATTAAATGAAAAAGCTGCCTCATTGCCGCTACGATCGGTCAAATGTCTTACGGCACGAAACCGTCCGGACAGACCTGCCGGTGCACAGCTCATCCCCAAACATTTTTTCAGCATAATAACAATTGCAAAAATAAGCATAAAAGCCCCAAAAATAATATTAAATAAGTGCCGGCTGACATGTGTGGTCAATATTGTACCGATTATAGCTCCGGGAGCCGTTGCAATTGCAAAAACGATACCCGTTTTGTAGTCAATCCGTTTCATAAAGGCATATGCGGAGGAGCCCGATGAAGAATTAAACAAAACCGTTATCATGGAAATCGCAGTAACGGATTGCACCGGCATAGAGGGAAAACAAATAAGCAGAATCGGTGTTAAAAGAAAACCTCCGCCTGCCCCGATTAAAGTACCAAAGCCGCCTACGGCGATTCCAAGGAGAATAAATAAAAATATCAACAATAAAAACACGCTCACTTTCTTTTTTTCATTCAAAACAAAGTCTTCCGGTTATGAGGTCCATGTAATAATAAAATACATTTATGTTATAGTTCAGCCTTGCAGCTGAACTATAACATCTGATGCACAGAAATTCTACATAATTTCGTGCACACATGTCCCGGGTTTTCTGTGATTTTCGCTTCACTCACAAAAAACACCTCGCGGTACCATAAACTGAATAGTAACTTTTCTTTGCTATATTTTTCATACTCATTCGACTTTCGTATCCAGTTCAAACCAGAATTCCACACCCGTTTCATGGTTTATCACACCGAATTCCTGATTTAAAGAGCTCATGACAGCTTTCACTATCGACAAACCAATACCGCTTCCGCCGTATTCCCTGGTGCGGGCCTTATCTACCTTATAGAATTTTATCCAGATTTTATCCAGCTCCTCCTCGGGTATATTGTCTCCGGTATTAAAAACGGCCACCCGGACCGTAGCTTCCCTCCTGATCAGTTTCACTTCGATAATCATTGCCCCTGCGACATGGTTCAACGCATTACTGACATAATTCGTCAGTACCTCTTCAATCAGATACTTATCCGACCATACGAAGACAGGTTCTTCCTGCTCAAAATGAAGCAGCACCCCTTTTTGCTTAAACAGGATATCCGCGGAATCCAGCACGGACTGAATCAAAGAAACAATATCGAATCTTTCAATATTTATCTCATTCTTCCCGAATTCTATCTGATTAAGCGTAAGCAGCTTCTTAACCATCTGGTTCATTTTCTTGGCTTCATCCACGATGACGTCGCAATAGAAATCCCTGCTCTCCGCATCCTCATTAACGTTATCCTTAAGCCCCTCCGCATATCCTTGTATCAATGCAATCGGAGTCTTTAACTCATGGGTGACATTTGATAAGAATTCCTTTCTTATTTCATCAATCTGTATCTTGTCCTGAAGGTCTGAAAGGAGCTCATTATTAACACTCTTTAGCTCGGATATGGTGTTTTCCAGCTTTTCCGATAAGGTATTGATGCAGCCTCCCAGCTCTCCGATCTCATCCTTTGACTTAACGTCATACTTCACATCAAAATTTAAATCACTCATTTTCTTGGCAATGCCCGTCAGCTGAAGAATCGGCGAAGTGAACTTTTTACTGATGTAAAACATGATACCGGTTCCTATGATTACGGAAATGACCCCTACATAAGCCAGGAATTTATTAGCTATCTTAACACTCTCCTGCATACTTTCATAGTTAGATCGCATGAACACGATATAGCCGTTATCCAAAGTACCGATCAAATCGATGTAATTTGTCTCCAGCCTGGAATCAAACAGTGTAAATATGCTATAGTGTTTCGTTTCCTTGATCCGTTCCTTGGACTGGGAAGGATTAGTACCGCTGAAAAAGTAATCCTGCAAAATGGAATATACCCTTTCATCGTCTTCACTCCCGCGGTTTCCCGCACTCGGGAACTGATAGCTGAGTTTATCGGACAAGATATAAATATTCACATTTTTACTGTCCCTTATCCGCTCCAGCCGCAGCAGTTCAAGATTGCTTAAGCCCTTTCCGTATTCCCTGCCCTCATACATATCGAAAATGACGTCAAAGGTGTTCCCCAGCGCGTTTATTTTACTGTGCAGATAATATTCCGTAAGTAAGGTCCTGTTAAGAAACCACAGCAAAAAAATGGTCACCGCCAAAAGCACAGTCAAAGTAAGCGTCAGCTTCATCCTTATGGAATGACGATTCATCTCTCTGTGAAATATGGAATTCATCCTTCTACCTCGAATTTGTAACCCATTCCCCATATCGTCTTGATATAATCTCCTTTTTTGCCCATCTTGCTTCTCAGCTTCTTAACATGGGTATCTATCGTTCTGGCATCTCCGAAATAATCATAGTTCCAGACGTTATTCAGTATTCGCTCCCTTGAAAGCGCTACTCCCTGATTCGTCACAAAATAGGTCAGCAGTTCAAACTCCTTATAGCTCAGATCAATAGAAGCACCGTCAATCTTCACCTCATGTGCCGCCTTATCCAGCGTAATTCCGCCGGCTTCAATAATCTCTTCATCAAGCGCGTTCACACGTCTTAAGATTGCTTCCACGCGGGCCACAAGGATCTTCGGGCTGAAAGGCTTGGATATGTATTCATCAACCCCAAGTTCAAACCCCAGCAGTTCATCCTTCTCATCACTTTTTGCCGTAAGCATAATGATAGGTACCTTGGAATACTGCCTGATTTCACGACACACCTGCCATCCGTCCATTTTAGGCATCATAACATCCAGTATGATCAAGGCAATGTCTTTCGTTTCAAAAAACATATCAACAGCCTGTTCACCGTTTTCAGCTTCCAGTACCTCATAATTTTTTTTGCTAAGAAAATCTTTAACCAGCTTCCGCATCCTGCTTTCGTCGTCAACAACAAGAATTTTCAAGGTATCCATAAGCAGCTCCTATCCGCATGTTATGACATGCTCGTCCGATTTGCCTTCATTATATCAGCAATTTATGAAAAAAGTATGTACCGCCCATTATTTATTATTCAATCCACCTTGTCCTCTAATGCATCCAGTGCCTGCTCTCTTTGATTAAGTTCTTCCTCCCACGATGCGTATTTATTGAGGATACCTTCCTCAAATTTTGAAAAAACCGTTCTATCGGAATATAAAGAAATTATTATCATAATAAAGATGATGCAAACCAAAAATATATTAATAATTCTTGAATTGCGGTTCCGGGTATGTTCCCTTTCAGCAATTTCACGGTACTGCTCCGCGCGCAGTATATCCACTTCATTGTTCCCGCCGCTCCCGGGTATATAGATTGCCTCCAGGTTTTCGGGTTTAACGGCTCCCTCCTTTAATATGGTATCCTGCAGTTCTTTTAAAAAAGAATACCCGACCGGAGTGTGAAAGGTACGATTCTCCGTAAACTTATTGTAAAGCTTCAGGGCAGTCCTGGCATTGGATAAATCCGAATTTTCTCGAAGATAATCAATTGCCTCCTGTTCCTCATTTGCCTCCTTATAATCTTTATTAGTACTAAAAAGGAAACCGTTTACCACCAATCCTTTTTCTCTCAATCCTCCCACACTCCTTCATCCAATACTTGAAACCCGGATATTTATGCTCCTATATTATATCATCCGTAGAACTTGAAAATGTACTACGGATGAACTGTTTCCCTTAATATTCAGACACTTTGATTTCTTCGATTACCACATCTTTCTTAGGCTTGTAATTTTCACTGTCGGGGTCTTCTACCTCTACGCCGGCAATCTTATCCAGAATATCATAGCCGTCATAAACCTGTCCGAACACGGTATGCATCTGATATAACCACGGCGTACCTCCGACATTCGCGTAGTTTTCCTTTGCTTTGTCATTGAATTCAATATTAAAATACGCTTCTACCTGCGGCATTACATCAGCCGGATACTTTTCCTGGGACTGTACGATAAAAAACTGACTGCCATTCGTATTCGGCCCGGAATTCGCCATACATAACGCACCCCTTAACGGCTGCAGGTCTTCATTGAATTCGTCCTCGAACGGCTTGCCCCAGATACTCTCTCCGGCAGTTCCGGTACCGGTCGGGTCGCCGCCCTGTATCATAAAGTCATTAATGACCCTGTGAAATATCAATCCGTTATAGTAACCGTCCTTTGCATGGGTAACAAAGTTTTCCACTGCTTTCGGTGCCGCATCCTCAAAAAATTTAACATAAATTGATCCGTAATCCCTGATTACGATTTCGGCTACGGTTTCTCCCTTTCGGGGGTCCGTTAACTGGTCCGGGGCAGTGTTTTTCTTTCCGCATCCCACCAATAATGCCATCCCCGCTAAAAGAATAAGGATCAGTGATACTGCTTTTTTCATTCTGGTTCCTCCAACTATTTTATCTTTTTATTTTATCCCACCTGCGAATATATTATCACATGGAAGGTCATCAGTCAATTTCTCCATAAGGTAGATAGCAATAACAGTTCAACCTATGGTACCGCGAGGTGTTTTTTGTGAGTAGATCTATATATAGATCAGCAAAGCGAAAGTCACAGAAAACCCGAGACATGTCTGTGCGAAATTATGCATTATGTATAATTTCTGCACATCATTTGTAATAGTTCAGTCGTAAGGCTGAACTGTTACAGATAGCAATCTCCTTACTGCTTTTGGGGCTGTGAATATTGTATACAAAGTGGTATAATGATCCAATATGAGTTACGTAAAAATTTATTGCAAAAATGGTGGTAGTACGTCGGGGAGGTGCTTTTCTTGAAAGAAAATAAGAACTTAAAAGTTTATGCGTTGCCTGATATAAAGAATATTAAGGTTCACGGCAGGACGACAGGGTGCCTGTCGCCCCTGACCTTGTTCTGGACCGGCAGCGCGCTTGAATTAAATGTAACCGGTACAGAGCTGTGGGTTGAAGTAGAAACAGATTATGACACCTACGAATCCTGGATCAGTGTACTGATCAATTCCGCTCCTGTGAGCAGGCAAATGCTGACGGCAGGCAGATTCTGGCTTTGCCTGTTCAGAGGTATGAATCCGGATACCGTAAAAAATGTACGTATTATAAAGGACGTGCAGGCCATGAACGAGGATTCCGGGTGCTGCCTGCAGATACATGCCGTAAAGACAGACGGTGAAACCAAGCCTGTTCCGGACAGGCCTTATAAAATTGAATTTATCGGAGACAGTATTACCTCCGGAGAAGGGGTGTTCGGAGCCAGACAGGAGGAGGATTGGATCCCGATATGGTTCGGCGCGGTCAATAACTATGCCATGCTGACCGCCAATGCCTTGAACGCGGATTACCGGGTCATATCGGAAAGCGGATGGGGCGTACTGACCGGTTGGGACAACAACCCGAAAAATAACATACCCGAATACTACGAAAAGATCTGTGGTATTCTTACCGGAGAAAAAAATGAAGCTTTGGGAGCCTTAAGGGAAAATGATTTCGATTCCTGGCAGCCGGATATCATAGTGGTAAACCTGGGCACGAATGATGCGGGAGCCTTCAATTCACCCGAGTGGCGGGACGCGGCAACCGGTAAAACACATAAGCAGCGGCTGAATGAAGACGGCAGTTATAACACGGAGGACCTGAAAGCCCTTGAAGCCGCCGCCGTGCATTTTCTGTCCAAGCTTAGGAAACACAACAAAAAAGCGCATATCATATGGGCTTACGGAATGCTTGGAATACCGATGATGCCGTCGATCTACCGTGCAGTCGACAGCTACCGGAACACAACGGGTGATAAAAAGGTATCCGTTTTTCAGCTTCCGGACACCACCGACGAAACGGTAGGCTCAAGATCCCATCCGGGAGCGCTCTCCCATGAAAAAGCTGCGAAGGAACTCACCGGATATATAAAGCAGTTTTTTTAAGAACAATATTAAAGGGAAATTTACAAGGCACTAGACAGTTCGAATGATTTCAAAAATTTCCGTCCGTGTTTGCTTACCCTCCCTGGTAAAGCCCAGCATCGGCCAGCAGTGCATCATATTTTCTCCAATATGAATATGTACCTTGACATTTCCCTCCCTTGCAGCCTGCCTGACATCGGGAAGGTAGGCATAAAACACTTCTCGGTCACCGTAATAAATATCCATCTCAGGCAGCCCTTTCCAGGATATATCAAAAGCACGCAGTAAATAAGCACTTTCCTTATCTACAAGAATCCGATGGATATTCCTGCAAAACGTTATGGGAATCATCATGTCCTTTTTTTCCTGCCGTCTCATTCTCTTTATCTGAACCTCATTAGGCGGAATCTGCAATCCCGGAGACATCATAATCAGTCTGCCCGGAAACGGAACAGGTAACTTCTCATGACGGATATAAAGACACATTGTCAAGCAGAAAGCGGCTCCCGAAGAATTCCCCATAAACACGATCTTATGAGACTCGTGATACCGCAGCATTTCCTGATAGACATCCGCTACGCTTTTTACTATGTCCGGCAGCTTATATTGGGGAGCCAAAGGATATACCGGCAGATAGACTTCTGCTCCGGTATTTTCTGCAACCTGTCCCGCCAACAAGAAATCACCCTGATCAGGCGGCATGATATAACCGCCGCCGAAAAGCAATAATACGGCTTTCTCCGCTTCTTTATTCTTTGACCTGACAATATAACATGGCTGTCCTTTTATCATTTTCTTTTGATATTCATATTTTTTCATAAGCTTTCGAGAAGGGCTTTTGACATTTTGACGTTTTTCAAAGCTTCCGACCATTTTGTCAAAAGCCGTACCCTCTTTCCCTAAAAGCCGCTTGATCCGAAATACATGCAAAACCGCATCACATACGGAATATAAAAAGCTTGGCATAACCCTTACTCCTCTCCCTGCATACATAACTATTTTCATTTTTATCTCATCCTCATAGTTCCTTCTCTTCCCCTATATCTAGTAATATTTTACCATACCTTATTAATTCCTTCTATGCTAAATTATCTTTTTACAATAATAAAGCCTTGGATTACTGTCTCCAAGGCTTCAAATATGTTAAGAACCTGAGGTATTGGTATTCTTCCTGATTTCACGCCATACTTTTTCCGGGGTTGCCGGTATGCTTAATTCCTCCGGATATCTCCCCGCAGAACAAAGGGCATCCACAATTGCAAAAAACACTGATTCTCCATATACAAAAGGCGGCTCTCCGATTGCTTTAGAGCGTTTAATTCCCTGTTCATTGATACTTCCCTCCAGCAGCTCTATGTGAAGTTCCTCCGGCATATCTCCTATAGTTGGTATCTTATAGGTAGCCGGGGAGTTACTAAGAAGTCTTCCTTTCTCATTATACACCAGTTCCTCTGTGGTAACCCAGCCGATTCCCTGGACAAAACCGCCCTGAATCTGCCCCACATCCACCCGCGGGTTAAGGCTGCTGCCGCAATCATGTATAATACGAGCATAATCAAGAGAAGTGTGACCTGTTAATAAATCCACCGTTACCTCACTGACCGCCGCTCCGAATACATAATATAGGAAGGGGTGTCCCTGGCCCTTATCCCTATCAAAATGAATTCCCGGAGAGGCATAGAAACCATGGGCAGACAGGTCAATCCGTTCAAAATAAGCCTTTTTCACCAGGTCTTTAAAGGTTATAAGGGGTGTCTCATAATCCGTATTGCCCTCTGCTACAGGGTAGACAAAGCCATCCTCAAATACCACTTCCATCCCCGTAAACAGTCTGGAGGTTAATTCTTTCAACCGCTTCATAATCTCTAAGGAAGCGTTCTCCACTGCATGCCCATTGAGGTCACAGCCGGAGGAAGCTGCCGTAGGGGAGGTGTTGGCTACTCTTTTGGTATTATTGCTCTCAATACGCACATATGCTAAAGGTACCCCAAAATTGGTTGCTGCTATCTGTGCAATCTTAGTGTTAACCTCCTGCCCCATCTCAATGGCTCCGTGGGTTACGGAGATGGAACCGTCAAGGTAAATGTGTATAAGGGCACTTCCTTGATTCAAATGGGCTGCCGTAAAGGAAATGCCGAATTTTACCGGCGTAATTCCAAGACCTTTCTTATAGTATTTATTCCTGGCATTAAATGCAGCAATGCTCTTCTTCCGTTCATCCCAACGGCTGTCATTTCGTAATTTTTCAAAAATTCCTCCGATATGTTCGGCATGTAATATTTCTTCCCCGTAGGGAGCGATATCTCCCTGACGATACATATTTTTCACTCTCACATCGTAAGGATCCAGTCCTAATACAAAGGCGATTCTTTGTATGACACTCTCAATAGCAAAGATTCCCTGGGGAGCGCCAAAGCCCCGGAAAGCTGTAGCCGGATGCAGATTAGTCTTACAGGGTCTTCCGATAATTCGGATATTCTCAATCTGATAGCTGTTCTCTGCGTGAAGCATAGCTCTCTCCAGTACGGAGGTACTGACATCGGCAACAGCACCACAGTTAGAATTGAGTTCCACCGAATAGGCAAGTATTTTACCCTCTCCGTCAAATGCCACCCGGTAATAGTTTTCGAAGGCATGACGTTTGCCTGTGCATAGCATATCTTCATCCCTGGTCAAACGAAGCTCCGTGGGGCGGCCCGTATGGAAAGCTGCAAGAGCTGCTATACATGCCCAGGCAGTTGCCTGGGATTCCTTCCCCCCAAAACCTCCCCCGAGCCTTTTTATGTCTACGGTAATTTGATGCTGGGCTACTCCCAATACATTGGCGGTCATCCTCTGTACCTCGTTGGGATTCTGGGAGGAGGAATATATGGTTATTCCGCCATTGTCCTCGGGGACAGCCAGGGCATTCTGGGTCTCCAGATAGAAATGCTCCTGTCCCTCGTTACGGATTACCCCTTCCAGATAATTGGGACAATCAGCAAAGACTGCCTCCACATCCCCCCGCTCAATTTTTCTTACCGGACCTACGAATTGATTCTTTTCAATGGCATCTTTTACCGTTAATACCGGTATCACTTCTTCCAGTTGCAATTCGATTTGTTCCAAAGCAGCTTCTGCTTCTTTCATACTTTCCGCCGCCACAACAGCTATCGGTTCTCCTACAAAATGCACATGCCCCTGAGCCAAGCAGACCTCGTCCTGGATGATTCCTCCGATTTGATTCTCTCCCGGTATATCCTTTGCCGTAAGAACCGCCGCAACTCCCGGTAAAGCTTTTGCTTTCTCTGTGTTAAGCTTTATTATCTTCCCATGAGCAAGAGGACTTGGCAATATTTTTACATACAAAAGGTTACGAGGCTTTGGAATATCATCAATGAACTGGGAACGCCCCGTTACATGGTCACGTCCGCTTATATGAATCGGAGAAGTACCCACCTGACCCCACTGGGAACTGCTGTTTTCTGTTTGCTTATTCTTCATGGCAATCTACCTCCTGACTGCTTTCATAAGCCAGATAATGCTTCATTAACAGATTCTGCATCACTGCCCTTCGGTATTCCGCGCTGCCTCTTACATCTCCGATGGGAGTTGCTTCCGTGATTATAATCTCAAAGGCGTTTAAAAATGTCTCTTCCTTCATTTCTTTTCCTTCCAGATAACGGGAGGTCTCAGGCATGTAAAGGGTAGTTGCACCGACTCCCCCGCAAGCTATGTGGGCTTTTACAATAATCCCCTTTTCCACCTTTAACGCAATTGCCGAATTAACCGCAGAAATGTCCACTTCTTTTCTTTTGCTTGCTTTTTCAAAATGTATAAAGTTATATTCACCCAAAGGAACGGAGATAGAACCAATCCATTCCTCCGGTTTGTTCTCAGTCTTTTTATATCCGTGGAAGAAATTCCTTACAGGAACTTTTCTCTCTCCCTCACGGCCTCTTAAGGCAAGTACGGCATCCACTGCCATAAGCAGAGGGACAGTATCTGCTACCGGAGAGGCATTGACTATATTTCCAGCTACCGTAGCAGAGGAACGCACCTGTTCAGAACACATCTTTTGTACCGCAGCAGAAAACTCCGGAAATATTTCCCCGGTGAAATCTATGATTCTTGATAAGGATACTCCGCCTCCGATTGTTAATACTTTGGTTTCAAGGGTATTATCTTCTAACGCATCATTATTACTATTATTATAAACAATACCCTGTAAGGAAGAAATTCTGCTCAAATCCAACAGAAGCCTATAGTGCTGATTTCTTTTCTTAATACCCACCACCACATCACTGCCGCCGTTTATATAACGAAGGTTACTTCCTTCTGTTAATTCTTTATGGCTGTTCAGAAATTCTATCAGATTATCTTCTGAAACCGGTGAATAGTAAGCATTCGTACCGTCATCTACAAAGATATCCTCCTGGACATAACAGAGCTGTTTTTCCTCTGTTTCCGCTAAATAGCCGGGTCTGATATCCTTGGAACAGACAGAAAATTTCTCCAGGTATTCAGGTACTTTGCGGATAGAGACATATCCTGTGCAGCGGCAAAGATTTCCCTCCAGATATCTACGGAATTCTTCCTTTGTCGGATCGCTTCTTTCCAAATATAGTGCCAAAATGGAAAGGCTTACCCCCGGTGTACAGAACCCACATTGAGTTGCATGAGCATTGAGTATGGCCTCCTGTATGGGATGAAGCTTTCCCTGTTCTGCCATGCCCTCGATTGTTATTAAATGTTTTCCTTCCAGCCTGGCGGCCAAATAGAGACATCCTGCGGCTGATTTGTAATGAACCTTGCCCTCTATAACTTCACCGATTACAACCGTACAGGCACCGCAGTCACCTTCGCCGCAGCCTTCCTTTATACCGTTTAACTCAAGGTCGTTACGAAGCAGTTCCAGTACGGTAGTTTCCGCTTTTACCTGTATTTCTTTTAAATTCCCATTTAGAAAGAAGCGAATTGTTTTCTTCATGTCTTTTCTCCTTTTCATCAATATTTTCACAACTGAACCTGAATCTATCTGTTCAGGTTATCCGCCATATATTATTTAACATAAGCCTGTTTAAAACAAAGAGTTTCGCAAGCGAAACTCTCGCGCCGAGCGCGGCCGGCTTTGCCGGTAAAATTTCATACGCGCGAGTGCGCACCCTAGCGGAGCGCTTTTTTATTTCATAGGATTATTGTACTTTAGTACGTTACCGTAACTAGTCCTCTCCTATGAAATAAGAAAAGCCCCAGGCACAGGAATCCCAAACAGAACCAGCCATTTACTGTGAAACGGCAGTTCTATTTGTTACTCATGTAGCCTAGGGCAATTTAAGGTCGCCTGGTCGAAACGCTCAAACCATATTAATGAGCTTATACAAGAAGATATCACTATAAAAACACTTCTTTATG
>JAEWSD010000228.1 GCA_023398615.1 Bacillota bacterium | reverse complement strand
GGAGTTTATATCATGCACGACAGTCATGATAATATAATATATGTGGGAAAAGCGATAAATCTTAAGAACAGGGTGCGGCAGTACTTTCAAAGCAGCAGGAACCTGATGCCGAAGATACAGAAGATGGTCACACAGATACAATATTTTGAGTATATTATCACGGATTCGGAGCTGGAAGCTCTGGTACTGGAATGCAACCTGATAAAGGAGCACAGGCCGAAATATAATACCATGCTTAAGGATGACAAAAGCTATCCTTATATTAAGGTAACGATAAATGAGGCATATCCCAGGGTGCTTATGACGAGGCAGCGGGGAAAGGATAAGGCAAAATACTATGGTCCGTATACCAGTGTTAAATCAGTAAAAGATACGCTTGAACTGATCCGCAAATTATATTTTACCAGAACCTGCAACCGCAATCTGCCGAGAGATATTGGCAAGGACAGACCCTGCCTTTACTATCAGCTAAAGCAGTGCAAGGCACCATGCCAGGGCTACATTTCGGAGAAAGATTACGGGGAGTCCATCGATCAGGTTCTTGAATTCTTAAATGGTAATTATACTTTCATTACAAAACAGCTGGAGCAGAAAATGAAGGAAGCTTCCGAGAATCTGGAGTTCGAAACCGCGGCGGAGTACAGGGATCTGCTCGGCAGTGTGAAACAGGTTTCGCAGAAGCAGAAGATCACCAGCAAAGAGACGGAGGACCGCGATATCCTTGCCTGCGCAACGGCAGGGAATGAAGCTGTGGTACAGGTATTCTTCATAAGGAACGGAAAACTGATAGGCAGGGAGCATTTCTATCTGACAGGGGTGGAAAATGAACCGCGGGGAAGCATAATGACAAGCTTCATTAAGCAGTTTTATGCGGGAACACCATATATCCCCAGGGAGCTTATCATGGGGGATGCCATAGAGGAGCATGATGTTATAGAGGAATGGCTTACCTTAAAACGGGGGCAAAAGGTATATATAAAGGTAGCGGTTAAGGGAGAAAAGGAACGGCTGGTTGAGCTTGCAAGGAAGAATGCCTCTATGGTATTGCAGCAGGATTCCGAGAAAATCAAACGGGAAGAGGCAAAGACCGAGGGCGCGCTTGCCAAGATAGGGGAATTGCTTGATATTCCGGGCCTGTACCGTGTGGAGGCTTTCGATATCTCAAACATCAGCGGTTTTGAGTCCGTTGGTTCTATGGTCGTTTATGAGAACGGAAGGCCGAAGCGGAACGATTATCGTAAGTTTAAGATAAAATGGGTAAAAGGCCCGGACGATTATGCATCCATGCAGGAGGTGCTTACAAGAAGATTTACACACGCACTTAGGGAAGAGCAGGAGCTTAAGGAAAAAAACATGGACACGGCATACGGAAGCTTCAACCGGTATCCGGATCTTATTATGATGGACGGCGGAAAGGGACAGGTAAACGTAGCCGAAAAGGTGCTGGCAGAATTGAAACTGAATATAGCGGTGTGCGGAATGGTGAAGGATGATAATCACAGGACCAGAGGCCTTTACTACAGCAACCGGGAGATTCCGATTGACCGGGGCGGCGAGGCTTTCAAATTAATTACCAGAATCCAGGATGAAACCCATCGTTTTGCCATAGAATATCACAGGCAGCTGCGCGGGAAGACACAGGTCCGCTCGATCCTGGATGAAATTGAAGGGATCGGTGATGCAAGGCGCAGGGCTTTGATGAAGCATTTTCAGTCTCTGGAGGCCATTAAAGCAGCGACGGCGGAAGAACTTGCGCAGGTGGAATCCATGAATAAACGCTCCGCCTCACAGGTCTATGAATTTTTCCATTAATGCATTTCCATGAAGTTATTTACATTTCAGGTTACTCTGTGATAGAATAAAGCTGATTTATACAATTGGAAAAAGCTTGGTTACATTACATCGGAGAAGAGGGATCAGCTTATGTATACCGTACAATTATCAAGTCTGATAGACAAAATGGAATTGGAAAACCTCACACCGCAGATTGATGCGAAACATATTAAGATTAGTCAGCCGGATGTAAACCGGCCGGCATTACAGCTTGCGGGGTTTTTTGATTATTTCGATTCTCAGCGGGTCCAGGTAATCGGACATGTGGAGCACTCCTACATGCAGAACATGGAGAAGGACAGCGGTTATCGGATTATGTCAAAGCTTATGGATTATAAAGTGCCATGCATCGTATTCTGCAGAAGTATCGAAGTACCGCCCGAACTGTTGCGGCTGGCGGCCGAAAAGGGTGTCCCGCTTCTAAGAACCTCCAAGACAACCTCCTCTTTTATGGCGGAAGTGATCCGGTGGCTTAATGTGGAACTGGCGCCCAGGCTTAAAATTCACGGTGTACTGGTAGACGTATATGGGGAAGGTCTGCTGATCCTGGGTGACAGCGGAATCGGCAAGAGTGAAGCCGCCCTGGAGCTGATCAACAGGGGCCATCGCCTGGTTGCAGATGACTCCGTGGAGATAAAAAGGGTCAGTGATGACACATTAATCGGCCTTGCACCGGATATTACCAGGCATATGATCGAACTAAGAGGTATCGGTTTAATTGATGTAAAGACACTTTTCGGAGTGGAAAGTGTTAAGAATACACAGGCAATCGACTTGATTATTCAATTGGAGGAATGGGATAAAAACAAGGATTACAGTAATCTGGGAAGCCAAGAGCAATACGTGGAATTGCTTGGCAATAAGGTAAGGTGCCATACGATTCCAATGGGCATTGGCCGTAATCTGGCTGTTATATGTGAATCGGCGGCAGTTAATCACAGAAAGAAAAAGATGGAATAACATAAATTTCTGAACGATAATAAACAGAGAGGAAGTAATTATGTATACCGTACAATTATCAAGCCTAGTGCAGAAAATGAAGTTAGAGAATCTTACACCGGAAGTTGATATCAACCATATCAAGCTGAGCCAGCCCGATGTGAACCGGCCGGCATTGCAGCTTGCAGGTTTCTTTGATTACTTTGATTCGGAAAGGGTGCAGGTAATCGGCCATGTGGAGCATGCCTATATGCAGAAGATGGAGAAAGACCACGGCTACGGGATCATGTCCAAGCTGCTGGATTATAAGGTACCCTGCATCGTGTTCTGCCGTAATATAGAGGTGTCGCCGGATCTGATAAAATTAGCTACGGAGAAGGAAATTCCTATCCTGAGGACGGGAAAAACGACTTCTTCCTTTATGGCTGAGGTTATCCGCTGGCTGAACGTTGAATTGGCGCCCAGAATGACCATTCATGGCGTATTGGTTGACGTATACGGCGAGGGAATTCTGATCGTGGGTGAAAGCGGTATCGGTAAAAGCGAGGCTGCTTTGGAATTAATAAAGAGGGGACACCGTTTGGTTTCCGATGATGCGGTTGAGATCAAAAAAGTCAGCGATGATACCCTGATAGGAACGGCACCGGATATTACACGGCATTTCATTGAGTTAAGAGGAATCGGTGTAATTGACGTAAAGACACTGTTTGGCGTGGAAAGCGTTAAGAATACACAGGCAATTGACCTGGTAATTAAGCTGGAAGAATGGAACAAGGAACAGGAATACGACAGATTAGGTCTGGAAGACCAATACACGGAGTTCCTGGGCAATAAAGTTGTGTGCCATTCCATTCCTATCCGGCCTGGCCGTAATCTGGCCGTAATCTGTGAATCTGCCGCAGTCAACCACAGACAGAAGAAAATGGGATATAATGCGGCCCAGGAATTATACAATCGGGTTACCAATAATCTGATGAAGAAGACGCAGCAAGACGACTAATGAGAAAGGGTTATGGAGGAGAGAACAATGGAAAGATTATGTTTTGGTATTGATATCGGGGGTACGTCGGTAAAACTGGGGCTTTTTAACGAAAAGGGGAACCTGCTTGACAAATGGGATATCCCCACCAGAACAGACAATGGCGGAGAGCTGATCCTGGCAGATGTTGCAAGTTCCGTTCAGAACAAGATTGAGGAAGCAAAACTGGTTAAAGAGCAGATTATCGGTATCGGTATCGGTGTACCGGGGCCGGTCATGGAAGACGGTACCGTATTGCGTTGCGTTAATTTGGGCTGGGGTGTATTTAATGTTGCCGATGAAATGAAACGCCTGACCGGTTTTAATACCAAAGCCGGCAATGATGCAAATGTTGCCGCGCTGGGCGAAATGTGGCAGGGCGGCGGCAAGGGCTATAAGAACCTGATCATGGTGACTTTAGGCACCGGGGTCGGAGGCGGAGTCATTCTGGATGGAGAAATCCTTACGGGCAGCAAGGGCGCGGCAGGCGAAATCGGGCACATTACGGTGAATTACGATGAGAAAGACAGCTGTAATTGCGGAAAACACGGCTGCCTGGAGCAGTTCGCATCGGCGACCGGTATCGTTAAGGAAGCCAGGAGACTGCTTAATAAATCGGAGGAACCTTCAAAGCTGAGGGAGTTGCAGCATCTTTCTTCCAAAACGATTTTTGACTGTGCAAAAGAAGGAGATATCCTTGCAAACCGGCTGGTGGAGCAGCTGGGGTGGTATTTGGCAATTGCGTTATCCCATGTTGCATCGGTAGTGGATCCGCAGGCATTTGTAATCGGCGGCGGAGTTTCTAAGGCAGGCAGTATGTTAACCGATTTAATCAAGAAATATTATGAGAACAATGTAATGATTGCATTGAAAGATAAAGAATTTAAGCTTGCAGAGCTGGGAAATGACGCGGGAATATATGGAAGTGCCAAGCTCATTATTGGAAAGTAACTAATAAGGTTGCGGAAATTACGGAATTATTGTATGATAGCTGTATAGCTATATTTGAAAGAAATGCATACATTATATCAAGGAATATAATAATAAATATGCCGGGTACTTATCATCACGGATAGGCTCCGGTATGTTCCGGGAGTTAAAATGAATGAGGTTTTTTATCAGAAGCTAAGAAATATACTAAAAGAGAATCAGGTATTGGTAGAAGAACCTCTTGCTAAGCATACAACCTTCCAGATAGGCGGACCTGCGGATTATCTAGTACTGCCGGAAACATTTTTGCAGGTGGCCGGAGTGATCGATTGCTGTAAAGAGACGGATATGCCTTTTTATGTACTCGGCAATGGCAGCAACCTTCTGGTAAGCGATAAGGGATACAGGGGCACAGTGATAAAGCTGGGCCGGAATTTAAGTAATATTACAATAAACGAAAGGAAGACGGAGGAAAGTTCCGGCCATGAAGAGGCAAAATGCTTTCTGGTGCAGGCGCAGTCCGGCGTTCTTCTTTCTAAACTGGCAAGCGTAATTGCGGAATACGGACTTGCAGGGTTTGAGTTTGCGGCCGGGATTCCCGGCACCCTGGGCGGTGCGGTAACCATGAATGCAGGAGCATATGGCGGAGAAATGAAGGACTGTATATCCGGAGCCACTCTCCTGGATCAGAACGGGAATATGCTGCAGTTGGGCAAAGAAGAGTTAAACCTGGGATATCGGAAAAGCATCATACAGGACAGGAACTATATTGTTTTGGATGCATCCTTTACTCTTTGGCAAGGCGATAAGGAGGAAATAAGAAACCGGATAACGGAGCTTAATGCAAGAAGGCGCGAGAAGCAGCCTTTGGAATATCCGAGTGCCGGCAGCACCTTTAAACGGCCGGAAGGATATTTCGCCGGCAAACTGATTATGGATTCCGGTCTGAGAGGATATCGGGTAGGCAATGCGCAGGTTTCGGAGAAGCATTGCGGCTTTGTAATTAACCTGGGCGGTGCGACAGCCGAAGAGGTAAGGACATTAATTTCAGAAGTCAGACAGATTGTTTATCATAAATTTGGAGTTATGTTAGAACCCGAAATAAGGTTTTTAGGAGATTTTTAACGGATTGAGAGGTTGCTATGAGACTTGTTATGGTTACGGGAATGTCGGGAGCAGGTAAAAGTTCAGTATTAAAGATGCTGGAGGATGCCGGATATTTCTGTGTAGACAATCTTCCCATACAACTCATTTATAAGCTTGTCCAGCTGACCTTTAACGGGAAAGAGAAGATTGATAAGGTAGCTTTGGGAGTTGATATCCGCAGCGGACAAGCATTGGAGGAATTGGATGAAGTATTGGAACAAATGAAGAAGGATGGCTATCTGTATGAGATTTTGTTCCTGGAAGCAAAAACAGAGGTTTTGGTAAAACGTTATAAAGAGACAAGGCGGCTCCATCCGTTGTCAGGTACCGGGCGTATCGAACACGGTATCGAAATGGAGAGAAAAAAACTGGAATTTATCAAGAAAAAGGCGGATGTTATCCTGGATACAAGCCAGTTGCTGATCCGTGAATTAAAAACACAGATTGACAGAATCTATGTAGATGACGAAAAATACAATAATTTTTTCGTTACCGTATTGTCCTTCGGTTTTAAGTACGGCATGCCGATGGATTCCGATCTGGTATTTGACGTAAGATTCCTGCCCAATCCGTACTATGTCCCCAAATTAAAACCGCAGACGGGAAATGATAAACCCGTAAGGGATTATGTGATGCAATCCGGACTGGCAGAAGCTTTTCTAAATAAATTGGAGGATATGATCACCTTCCTGATACCGAACTACATTTTAGAAGGCAAGAACCAGCTGGTCATCAGCATAGGCTGTACCGGCGGCAAGCACCGTTCCGTTACGATAGCGAATGAATTGGCGTTTCGGCTTAAGAATCTGGAGTACGGGCTTAAGGTTGAACACAGGGATATTGAGAAGGATTCGAGGGGATAGCAATGTCATTTTCCAGGGATGTAAAGGATGAATTATCGAGACAGATCAGTCCGGCCAGGCATTGTCAGATAGCGGAACTGGCAGCTATGATAAGCCTGTGCGGCCGTATCATAATTACAGAAAGTGACAGGTATATCTTAAAGCTTCATACGGAAAATATAACTGTTGCGAGAAAATACTTTACTTTAATTAAAAAAACATTTAATATAAATACAGAAATTTCAATTAAGCGGAATACATTTTTAAAGAAAAGCAAAGTATACAGTCTGACGATTGTGGATCATGACATAGTTCTTAAAATTCTGCGGGCTGCAAAACTGATGGATGAGAATAATGAGATTAAGGAGAATCTGTCCGTGGCAGGTAATCTGGTGATTCAGAATACCTGCTGTAAGCGAGCTTTTATCCGTGGTGCATTTCTTGCTTCGGGTTCCATGAGCGATCCGGAGAAAACATACCATTTTGAGATTGTTGCGCCGGACAGGCCAAAAGCCGGACAGCTGCAGGAGATTATCAATTTCTTTGATATTGACGCTAAAATCGTGGTACGAAAGAAATATTATGTGGTATATGTAAAGGAAGGTTCTCAGATTGTAGATCTGCTTAACGTAATGGAAGCGCATGTAGCACTGATGAACCTGGAAAATGTAAGAATTCTGAAGGAAATGCGGAATTCAATAAACAGACAGGTAAATTGTGAAGCAGCAAATATAAATAAGACTGTTACAGCGGCATCCAAACAAATTGAGGATATCCTGTATATCAAGAACCGGACAGGTTTCAGCGGATTATCGGACGGGCTTGAAGAAATTGCCACTCTTCGTATCGAATATCCCGAAGCATCGTTAAAAGAATTGGGAGCACTGCTTAGCCAGCCAATCGGTAAGTCGGGTGTAAACCATAGATTGCGCAAACTAAGTGTTTTAGCTGATAACTTAAGGGAACAAAAGGAGGAAGAAATACATGATAACAAAAAAGATTTCAATTAAAATCCCTACGGGATTGGAAGCGAGACCGGTAGCATTATTAGTACAGGTTGCCAGTCAGTATGACAGCAAAATTTATGTTGAGTGCGAGGAGAAAAAAGTAAATGCCAAAAGCATTATGGGGATGATGAGTTTAGGCTTGGCGGCAGGCGAAGAGGTAACGGTATCGGTTGACGGATCGGATGAAGAGATTGCTATGGAGAATATTGAAAAATATCTTAGCAGTAAATAGACGGGTAGTAAAGGCTGTCTCTTCCTTATCGCGAGACAGCTTTTTTATGACCTCCGACAGGAAAATTTTAGAAATTAAAAATTAAAAAGCTTAATGTATTCTTAAAGACTTATATTTTATTTCGTGCTATAATCAAAAGAAGATGCCATTTAATGAAAATATAATAATATTGCAAATTACATATAATAAACAATGAAAAATGTTAAAGAAATCGTTCTTCCAAGCAAGACGAATATGCAGAAAAGAGGTTATTATGGGGAAAAAGCGCAATCAATCAGAAAATCCTTCCAATACTTCAGGGTCGGAAAAAAAGCTCGAAACCACTAACCGGCCGGATGACATGGGTAATGGCGAAAATAAAGGTAACCGTAAAAACAATCGTTTAAAAAGGATTATTTTAACGGATATTGCGGCATTGTGTATTGTCGTAGTCGCTGTCTGGCTAATATTCTTAAGACCGGATTCCGATCCCGGGCGAAGTAACAACGGGAATGTTAATAATGGCGGTAAGAATACAAATGATACGTCACCTACCTTAATTCCCACACCGACTATGACACCGGAGGAGATAGAACAACAGAAGAAAGCGGAAGAAGAAAAAAAGCGGGAAGAGCAAATTGCCGGCGTGCTTGAAAAGGCGGATTCCCTGGCAACCGTGTATGATTATGACGGTGCAATTAAGGAGATTCAAAGCTTTGGCGATGATTATGGGAAGTATGAAGAGCTGACATCCGCGGTTGCTGATTATAATGCGGCAAAGGACAAGCTGGATCCTTTCGGGGCATATGACTCGCCTGCCCAAATCAGTCACATTTTCTTTCATTCTCTGGTAGCCGATACCGCCAAGGCTTTCGACGGTGACGGAGATGCGAACGGATACAACTACTATATGACTACGGTTTCGGAATTTAATGAAATGATGCAGCAAATGTATGACGAAGGATATGTTTTGGTGAGCATCCATGATGTCGCGCGGCAGGTAAAAGGCGAGGATGGGAAAAATAAGTTTGTGGAAGGAAATATTATGCTTCCTCCGGATAAAAAACCCTTCGTATTATCACAGGATGATGTGAATTACTATAACTATATGACCGGTGACGGCTTTGCATCAAGGATCATAATAGATGAAAACGGAAGACCTTCCTCAGAGATGATTATGGACGACGGAACTGTGAAAACGGGTGATTTTGACATGATACCGGTGCTGGAGACATTCCTTGAGAAGCATCCTGATTTTTCTTACAAAGGAGCACGGGGCTTAATTGCTCTTACCGGCTATGAGGGTACGCTTGGCTACCGTACGAATGATCCCGATTCGCCTACCTATGAAGAGGATAAGGAGACGGTTAAGCAGGTTGTTAAGGGCTTAAAGGAATACGGCTGGGAATTTGGTTCCCATAGCTATGGCCATCGTGACATGTATACCTATGACTATGAATTTGTAAAGAATGATACCGACAGATGGCTGGAAGAGGTCGGCTCGCTGATCGGCCCCACCGACGTATTTGTATTCCCTTATGGAATTGATATTGAAACGAGTATGAACCTCTACAGCAGTGATAAATATAAATATTTAAAGAAAAAAGGCTTTGATTATTTTTGCGGTGTCTATAAGGACCCCTGGATTCAGATTAACAATGATTATGTCAGGATGACGAGACGTCCCCTGGACGGACAGGCTATGCTGCAGTTCCCGGAGAGACTTGCGGATTTATTCGACCTCAGTAAGGTGATCGATCCTTCCAGGCCGGAGCTGAAACGGTAACATTACGATTTCCTGTATCGGGAGAATTTACAGCTATCTATTCATCGATGTTTTTCAGTTGCTGCAACAATATATAAAAATGTACATTCTCTGAAAGACAACAAGTTATCTTTCCAGGCTGTACATTTTTTTTATATATCGTCTCCGCAAACGAAAAACACGTTATGAATAGATAGCTGTAAATTCTCTGTAGACGAAGGAATCAACAGAATAGATTGTAAATCGGGCCGATAGAAGCGGCAGTGAAGGCAAAGGAAGCCTTGGAACAGCTATTCTGACGGGGCTTTCCTGCACCAGGAAAGCTCTTTCATCATCAGGTATTCCGTTACCCCTTTCTTATAAAGATCCGGGATTATTCCAATCTGGTGATAACCAATGCTTTCGTATAACTGCTTGGCACGTGGATTAAAATCTGCAACGACGAGGAATAGCTTTGATTGGTTCTTTGCTGCGGCCGTCTCTTCAATGTATTCCAGAAGCTTTCTGCCTATGCCCCTGCCGCGGTATTCTTCCTTTACCGCTATGATATGAAGGTACGGAAAGCTGTGAAAGGCTCCGTTATTTATGATCCAGAGGAAGCCCAGACAGGTACCATCTTCACTTAAGGCGATCTCAATTTCTTCCTTAGCCATACCTTCTTTTACTGCCTGTACTGCTTTTTCGCTGCATGGGAAGTATACCCGGCCTAATTCGGAATTATGCAGTGCATCGGCACAGTCGTTTAAATAGCTTGCTTCCGGTTTCGTTATTTTAATATTCATTTTAACTCCCATCTGTGCGCTCTGGCGCACATACAAATCAGGATGTTGAAAATGTCTTTATTTTTCAACCTAACACCCGTGCCTTTCAAATCTATCCATTCATGACGTATTCCATTATACAGAAAATTCATAGGTATGCCAATCTTTTCTTCTCCTGCTTTGTGAGTATTGAATTTTAATAAAATACATTCTATAATACTTGACAGAGAGTATTATATTTTAGCCATATAGTGCAGTATAGGAGGGACTACTTTGATTCCTTTTTATGAGAATCGTATGGGCGATCTGCTAATTTTTCGAACAGAAAATTTAGATTTTATGCCCCATCTTCATGCCCAATTTGAACTTTTGTATGTTGAGGACGGAGAAATTGAAAATACAATCAATGGTTGTAAGCAACTTTTAAAATGCGGCGATCTTTCGGTCACATTTCCCAACAGCGTACACAGCTATCACACCCCGGCAGACATTACAAACTCACGCTGCATTATTGCTCTCATCAATTTGAATCTCGCCGGCGATTTTGTAAATACTCTTATAAAATTTCATCCCAGGAATCCCTTTGTCAGCGGAAACCAGATTCACAAGGACATACCTTATGCTATCAATGTATTGATGGAAGAATGTAATGGCGTGACGGACCGTCCTGTATATTCGCCCATAAGCAAAGCATATACGCAAATCATTATTTCGCGGTTGCTGCAAAATATGGAACTGGTTAAAAACACTGATGCAAATTACTTTAATATCATTTATAAGATCATCTATTTTATCAATGAGAACTATATGCAGCCACTTTCCCTAAGCATGATGTCTAAAGCTCTGGGAGTGGGAAAAAATTATTTGTCCAAGGTTTTTTCTGACAAAATCAATGTGAGCTTCAATGATTACCTGAACGGCATCCGCGCATGCCAGGCGCGCAATATGCTTTTAAACACCAATAACAGTATTACTCAGATCGCATATGACTGCGGCTTCCAGAGCATCCGTACGTTCAATAGAGTTTTCCAAAAGGTATACAATGTTAGTCCCAGAGCAATCCGCAAAACTCAGGAAATAACGAATACCTTTGAGTAAGGTTTTAAAACCGATAAATTTACTTAATAACCGTTCGTCTCCCGCAGTATAATATATGGCCAAAATACAATACTTTTTGTCAAGTATTATAGAATGCCATATGATACAATGAGCTACAGCTGTAAACCAAACGTGAAGAAAAAGCTATTTAAGGAGGGAGACACGATGAAAAAAGAATTTCATGTGGCCGTTACCGGATGCGATTTTGCAGAAGGCAGCGCAACACATCCTTTTCGAACCATTTCCCAGGCGGCAAAGGTCGCGGAGACGGGAGACAAGATCATTGTCCATGAAGGTGAATACCGGGAATGGGTAAAGCCGGAGCACAGCGGCTACAGTAATCTGAGCAGAATCACATACGAAGCGGCAGAGAATGAAAAGGTCGTCATCAAGGGTTCGGAGCGCATCCGAAACTGGGAAAAGCTTGAGGGCACGACGTGGAAAGCGGTGCTTTCCAACACCTTTTTCGGTGAGTACAATCCGTACAAGGAGACCATTAACGGAGATTGGATGGTTTATCCCGATATTCACCGCCACACCGGCGATGTCTACTTGAACGGAGTATCCTTTTACGAGGCAAATTCCGTCGAAGAGGTAAAAAGTGCGCAGAAGCGTGAAGGTGCAGCCGTTGTTCCCTGGACCATGAAATTTGAAAAAATACTTCATCCCGAACAGACGATATACCAGTGGTACGGCGAAGTGGATAACGAGAACACGACTATTTATGCCAACTTCCACGGCGCAGACCCGAACGAGGAACTGGTTGAAATCAACGTCAGAAAATGTTGCTTCTATCCGCTGAAAACAGGGATGAACTATATCACAGTAAGAGGTTTTGAGATGGCACAGGCCGCCTGCCCGTGGGCTCCTCCGACCGCCGATCAGCCCGGTCTTTTAGGTGTCAACTGGAGTAAAGGCTGGATCATTGAAAACAACATCATTCACGACGCCAAATGCAGTGCCGTCAGTATTGGCAAGGAAGCTTCCACCGGCCATAATCTTTGTACCAGAAGGCATCAAAAGCCCGGTTATCAGTACCAGATGGAGGCGGTTTTCCGCGCACTCCAAATCGGTTGGAGCAAGGAAAAGATCGGTTCCCACATTATCCGAAACAATGTCATTTATGACTGTGGGCAGAATGGTATTGTCGGTCACATGGGCTGCGTTTTCAGTGAAATTTACAATAATCATATTTATAACATCGCAGTGAAGCATGAATTTTTCGGCTATGAAATCGCAGGTATCAAGCTGCACGCAGCCATCGACGTAAAGATCCGTCACAATCGTATCCATAACTGCACGCTGGGTACCTGGCTCGACTGGCAGGCACAGGGTTCCCGTGTCAGCAATAACCTTTATTACAGCAATGACCGCGATCTGATGGTGGAAGTCAGTCACGGCCCTTATCTGGTCGACAACAACATTTTTGCTTCCGACTATTCCTTTGATAATGTCTCCCAGGGAGGAGCGTACGTGAATAACCTCAGCTGCGGTAAAATGCGTCTGCTGAAAGTGCCGGATCGTTCTACTCCGTACCACTTCCCGCATACAACACAGGTAGCCGGAACGGCGGTGGTATACGGGGGCGACGACCGTTTTTACAATAACATTTTCGTTGGCGGAGAAGGGATCGAGGATTGCGGGACAGCCGGTTTCAATCCCAATACGGCCTCCTATGAGGAATATGTAGACCAGGTGCTCAGCTACGGTACCGGAGACCTCGAAGTATTTCTAAAGGCAGAGCAGCCGGTCTATATCGACGCGAACGCCTATTTGAACGGTGCCAAAGGCTTTGACCGGGAAAAGAACGGTTACCACAGCAGGGCGTTTGACCCCGGCGTTAAGATCGTCGAAGAGGGAGATGCGGTTTATCTCGAAATAAATGCAGAAAAGGCAATGCTGGATATTCCGGCAAAGATCGTTTCTACCGAAACGCTTGGCACGGTTCGGATCGTGGATGCCGTCTTTGATGATTCGAATGGGGAGCCGATTGTCCTCGACACCGACTACACCGGGGCACGCAGGGCGGAAAAGCCGGCCGTTGGTCCGATAGAAGGATTGAAGCCCGGACTCAATCGCGTTAAGGTCTGGGGTTGAACAATTAAGAGTTTCGCAAATGTCTGATAAAATTTAAAGAAGAGGGTATCCCAAGAGTCATGAAATGACTTAAGGGATACCCTTTTCGGAACTCTGACAGTCATGATTGCTTCGAGACAAACACCTTATATATTTGTTTCCGGAATCGCGAAAAAAGTATTGACAATAATAGTACTATATAGTATTATCTTATATAGAAAGGAGTAGATGTATTCTGAAAATTAACGGTGGATTTTTAATAACGCAGATCAAGCAGGTTCAGGGGAGAATTTTTGAAAGAATGCTCATTGATTCGGGAATTGACGAGTTTAACGGTGCACAGGGGAGAATCCTGTATGTCTTATGGCAGAAGGATAACCTGCCGATCGTGGAGCTTTCCAAACAGACCGGGCTTGCAAAAACTACGCTTACCGGTATGCTTGACCGGATGGAAGCAAGCGGACATATCCAAAGACAGTTTGATAAAACCGACAGAAGGCAGGTAAGAATTGTTCTTACAGACAAGGCAAGGGCTCTGAGTGATCAATACAATAAGGTGTCGGAAGAGATGAGCAGGGTATTTTACAAAGGTTTTTCGGAAGAGGAGATCATGGTCTTTGAGGAAATGCTGATGCGTATACTTGATAACCTTACAGAAGGGAGCGTTACATGATTGATACAATGAAAAAAGAAATTACAGAACTGGTTGAGCGGACCGGGACAGTTTATGTTTCCTCCATTCATGACGGCTTTCCGAATACCAAGGCCATGTTTGCCATGCAGCATGAAGGAATGGCTGTACATTACTTTTCGACAAACCTGTCTGCAAAAAGGACCGGGCAGTTCATACAAAACCCGAATGCCTGTATCTATTTCAGTGATAACGATAATTTCAAGGGGCTTATGCTGATTGGACGTATGGAGGTCCTTACGGACAGAAAGCATCGGGAAATGTTATGGTGTGAAGGTTTTGAGCTATATTATCCGAAAGGAATCGATGACGGGGATTATTGCGTGCTGAAATTTAAGGCTATCGAGGGTAACTACTACCATGAGCTTGCCAATATATCCTTTGGCATAGAGGAATTTAATTAATCAGGAGGTATGTTTATGGAATTTTACAATGTGGTAGAGAAAAGAAGAACAATTCGCGATCTTAAGGAGGAACCCATTGACAGGGAAGTGATTGAACGGATTCTGGCGGCAGGGCTGAAAGCTCCTACCAATGATCATATGAGGAATTGGGAATTTGTCGTTGTCACGGATAAGGAGCAGATCGCGAAGATTCTTAAAAAGATCCCAAAAAAGTTCTCGGGAGAAAGAGTAGAGTTCATACTGGAAGCCTGGAATTTAACGGATGAATGCCAGAAGGACATGTATAGAAACGCCATACCCAAACAATACCGGATGCTTTATGAGTCAGGATGCCTTATCCTTCCTCTTTTTAAACAAAGTTACCCCTTGCTGCAGCCAAAAACGATCAGTGATTTAAACGGCTTTGCGTCTATATGGTGCTGCATTGAGAATATCTTTCTGGCAGCGGCAAATGAGGGATTGGCGTGCGCTTTCCGTATTCCGCTTGATGAGGAACCGGAATATGTTGCCGAAACCTTAAATATACCGAAGGAATACGTAATGCCCTGCTATATAGCTGTCGGTTACCCCAGGGAGGATGCCGTAATTGATAAACAAAAGGAATATAATTTGAAAGGCAAAATACATATAAACCAATGGTAGAAGGTGCAAAGGGAAATCCTCTTTATACGCTTTACCGGTGAAAGTATGGAAGGGAGTGGTACAGCCGCTCTCTTTTTTGTCGTATAGGAATCAAAAAGTAATCCGAAGGCTTATATTTCCGGGACAGTTATGTAATCGGATAACAAAAAGTGATTTCACAGTGCAGGATAGTATGTTATAATGATTCAGTAAGGGAAAAAGCCGGTCTTTGTGTTATGGAGGGGTTATATGAGAGTATTTATTATTGTGATTTTACTGCTGATTGGGCTAAAGGAAACCTATTCAGCCGATCTGTTTACACGGCATGCGATTGTTGAAAATGACGATCTTTTAAAAGAGGAACCGGTAGAATTATTAGATGGGGAAGTACAGTTTGATGTTTTTGGGGATGATCCCGAGCTTATGGACAAGCTGCGGCAGATATCCGGAAAGGATCTGGAAAATGCAAAGCAGGTTATGGAGGAAGGCTGGGATTCCGCTACTGTACTGGTCTTGGCAGCATTGCCGGAAGAGGATGTTTATTTGTATGGATATCATGATGCGGCCTATGGTTTCAGAGGTGTCATCATAAAGGTGGGGGAAAATGTAAATTGTTTTGACTGGTGGTATATTACACCCCAGTTACTACCTCCCAAAATCGGCTATGAAGATTATGATGATGACGGGCAAAAGGAGTTGGCAGTCTCCATATACATTGACATCGGCACCGGATTCGGATTTCCCATAGGAGATTTATATTTGTATGTACTTGAGCCGTCAAAGGACGGGACATTGACGGAATACTTGTTATCCCTCGAGGATTATCTTGGACCGATTAACGAAAGGCTTACCTATGCGCTTGATTCGGAGGCCAAGAGTATCTCATTATATGAAGGAAATCACATACTGCAGCAGGCGGATATCTCCTGGGCAGACGAGATGAATATAGAAGGCATACACTATGGCGATATCGTGGGGTTTGATTTAGAGGATCGTTTGATATTAAATATTGAGCCGGGGATCATAGTCGATGAATGGGCAACTCCCCAGTATGAGGGATTGCAGCCGCTGCATGCTGTGATAAGATATTGTGACGGGAAATTTGAGTTGGGAGAGATTTATTGATTTACTATTGTTGTTTTTTAAATTGGAGATGAACTTATGAATTTTACGCATTTGCATGTACATACGGAGTACAGTTTACTGGACGGTTCCGGCAAAATTAAAGAGATGGTGGCTAGGGCGAAGGAATTAGGCATGGACAGCCTGGCGATTACCGACCACGGGGTAATGTACGGTGTGATAGATTTCTACCGTGCTTGTCTGGCGGAAGGAATCCGCCCGATTATAGGGTGCGAGATCTATGTAGCTCCGAATTCCCGTTTCGACAGGGAGGCGTCCTCGTCCGACGACCGTTACTATCACCTGGTTTTGCTGGCCGAGAACAACACCGGATATTCAAATCTTATGAAGATAGTTTCCATAGGCTTTACGGAAGGCTTTTACTATAAGCCGCGGGTGGATATGGAGGTTTTGGACAGATACAGTGAAGGCATTATCGCACTCAGCGCCTGCCTGGCCGGAGAGGTGGCAAGTAATATCCGGAAAGGGTTTTATGAGGAAGGTAAAAAAGCGGCCTTGAAGCTGCAGAGGGTGTTTGGAGAGGGTAATTTCTTCCTGGAGCTGCAGGATCACGGGATTCCGGAACAGAAATCCGTGAACCAGGGGCTGCTCCGTATGAGTGCGGAGACGGGTATACCGCTTGTTGCAACGAACGATATTCACTATACCCTGGACAGTGACGCCAAGGCCCACGATATTCTGCTTTGCATACAGACACAGAAGAAGGTTACCGATGAGAACCGGATGCGTTACGAGGGGGGACAGTTCTACCTGAAGTCACCGGAGGAGATGCAGCAGATCTTTCCTTACGCCGTGGAAGCTCTGGAAAATACTCATAAAATTGCGGAACGCTGTCATGTGGAAATCGAGTTCGGGGACTATAAACTCCCGAAGTATGATGTCCCGGAGGGTTATACGGCTCTGGAATACCTGCAGAAGCTGTGCCGGGAAGGACTTGAGAAGAGATATGAGGACCCTTCGGATGAATTGAAGGAAAGGCTGGAATATGAGATAGAAACCATTCGCAGCATGGGATTCGTAGATTACTTCCTGATTGTCTGGGATTTCATAAAATTTGCAAAGGATAACGGGATCATTGTCGGTCCGGGGAGGGGCAGCGCCGCCGGAAGTATCGTATCCTATTCCCTTGAGATAACGAATATTGATCCGTTAAAATATAACCTGCTCTTTGAACGTTTCCTGAATCCGGAACGCTTGACGATGCCGGATATTGACATCGACTTCTGCTATGAACGCAGGCAGGAGGTTATTGATTACGTAGTCGGGAAGTACGGCAAGGATCGTGTGGTTCAGATCGTGACCTTTGGAACTATGGCGGCCAGGGCGGTAATAAGGGACGTAGGGCGTGCCTTGGATCTCGGATATGCCCAGGTGGACATGGTGGCCAAGATGATTCCCACAGAACTGGGGATAACGATTGAAAAGGCGCTGAAGTCTAATCCGGAATTAAAGCAGCTCTATGATAACGATGAGCAGATAAAGTATTTGATCGACATGTCGCTGCGCCTTGAGGGGCTGCCGCGGCATACCTCCATGCATGCCGCGGGAGTGGTTATAAGCAAGGCGCCTGTGGTGGAGTATGTCCCGCTGTCCAGAGCTTCGGATGATTCCATTACAACACAGTTCACGATGACTACGCTGGAAGAATTGGGCTTGCTGAAGATGGATTTTCTGGGCCTGAGGACCTTAACGGTTATTCAGAATGCGGTAAGGCTGGTAAACAGATCACTGGATGAGGAGCATCAGCTGGATATCGACAGGGTTGATTATAATGATAAGAATGTTCTTGCCCTTATAGCCTCTGCAAAAACGGAAGGGATATTCCAGTTGGAAAGCTCCGGGATGAAAAGCTTTATGAAGGAATTAAAGCCCAGGAATCTGGAAGACATCATTGCGGGAATCTCTCTTTACCGTCCGGGACCGATGGATTTTATCCCGAAATATATCAAGGGAAAGAATGAAGCCGATTCCATCGTATATGAATGCCCGCAGCTGGAACCCATCCTGTCCCCTACTTACGGGTGCATCGTTTACCAGGAACAGGTTATGCAGATTGTCCGGGAACTGGCCGGATACAGCTATGGCCGGAGTGACCTGGTGCGTCGTGCAATGTCTAAGAAAAAGGCATCCGTTATGGAAAAGGAACGCCATAACTTCGTATACGGCAATGATGAAGAGAATGTACCGGGCTGTATCAAAAACGGTATTCCGGAGACGGTTGCCAATCATATCTTTGACGAAATGACGGATTTTGCAAAGTATGCGTTTAATAAATCACATGCCGCAGCGTATGCGGTAGTATCCTATCAGACGGCCTATTTGAAATGCTACTATCCGGTTGAATTCATGGCCGCGCTGATGACTTCCGTAATTGATAACACCGGAAAGGTCGCTGAATATATATTCAGCTGCAGACAGATGGGGATTAAAATTCTTCCGCCGGATATCAATGAGGGTTACAGTACCTTTTCCGTATCAAACGGTGCGATACGTTATGGACTGTCGGCAATTAAAGGACTTGGAAAGCCTGTAATTGATGCGATTGTCAGGGAAAGGGAAGAAAACGGAAGATTTGTAAGCTTAAAAGATTTTGCGGTAAGGCTGTCCGGCAAGGAAGTGAACAAGCGTACCGTTGAAAGCTTTATAAAATCCGGCGCATTTGACAGCCTGCAGGGGACAAGGAAGCAACTGATGATGGTATATGTCCAGGTGCTGGATGATGTCGCTCAGGACAAAAAGAATAACCTGACCGGTCAGATATCCTTGTTTGATTTTGCAGAAGAAGAGGAAAAAAGCGATTATGAGAATAATCTGCCGGATGTTGGGGAATATACGATCGAACAGCGTCTTTACTTTGAAAAAGAAGTGATGGGAATCTATGTAAGCGGCCATCCTCTGGAAGCTTATGAGGATTTACTAAGAAAGAACATCACGGCAGCCACGGTGGATTTTGCAATCGATGAGGAAACAAATGAAACCAAGGTCAAGGATGGCGATATGGCTACCGTCGGAGGAATTATTACGGCCAAAACGGTAAAAACGACAAGGACGAATTCCATGATGGCATTCATTACGCTGGAGGATATGGTAGGAGCGGTTGAGATTATTGTCTTTCCGAGAGACTATGAGAACTATAAAGCCATGCTGCAGGAAGACAATAAGATTCTGGTAAGAGGGAAAATAGCGGTTGAGGAGGAACGGCCTGCCAAGCTGATATGTCAGGAAATCATACCTTTTGATAGTATTTCGAAGGAAATTTGGATAAAATATCGTAATAAAGAAAGCTTTGTGAAAGATGAACAAAATTTGTATGCATTATTAAGTGATTACGACGGAAATGATTGCGTATGTATCTATCTGGAATATGAAAAAGCAATAAAACATCTGGCAAAAAACATGGGAATTAAAGCAGAAATAGAACTGATCGAAAAATTAAAAAAGCTTTATTCGGAAGAAAATATAAAAGTTGTGGAAAAGAGTATTGAAAAAAATAGAAAAAAGAACTAAAATAAGGGATATTTAAGGTTTTGGGAGGTCAAAAAGATGGCTAAGGAAGTTAAGACAATCGGTGTGTTAACCAGCGGCGGAGATGCACCCGGAATGAACGCTGCTATCCGGTCAGTGGTTAGGACGGCAATAGCAAACGGTAAGGTTGTAAAGGGTATCAGAAGAGGTTACAGCGGATTATTGGATGGAGATATAATTGATTTAGACGGAAAGAGTGTATCCGATATTGTACAAAGAGGCGGAACGATTCTTTATACGGCCAGATGTGAGGAATTCTTGACCGCCCAGGGACAGGATAAGGGTGCGGAAATCTGCAGAGAGCATAATATAGACGGGCTTGTGGTAATCGGCGGAGACGGTTCCTTCCGCGGGGCAGGAAAGCTCGCGGAGAGAGGGATTAATACGGTAGGTCTTCCGGGTACGATTGACCTGGATATTGCCTGTACGGATTATACCATCGGTTTTGATACCGCAGTCAATACAGCTATGGAAGCAATCGATAAGGTAAGGGATACCTCAACCTCCCATGAAAGATGCAGTATTATCGAAGTGATGGGCAGGAAAGCTGGATATATCGCTTTGTGGTGCGGTATTGCAAATGGTGCGGAAGATATTTTAATAACGGAAAGATATGATTATGACGAACAGAGAATCATTAACAATATTATTGAGAAGAGAAAGGTCGGGAAGAAGCATCATATTATTGTGAATGCGGAAGGTATCGGTGATTCCTACGGTATGGCAAAGAGAATTGAAGCAGCTACCGGAATGGAGACGAGGGCTACTATTATCGGCCATATTCAAAGGGGCGGAAGCCCTACCTGTAAGGACAGGGTATATGCGTCCGCAATGGGAGCTTATGCAATTGACCTGCTGTGCAACGGCGCGTCAAACCGGATTGTCGGATACCGAAACGGAAAGTTTGTGGATTATGACGTACAGGAAGCACTTTCCATGACAAAGGATATCGACCAGTATTTATATGACATGTCAAAGAAGCTGTCAAGATAAAGACAGGTTTTTGTTACTTCACGGATATATGTTAAGGTAAAAGTAAGTTTACGGGGGGCTTTTGATCAAAGCCTCCTTTTTATAAAAGCCGTAGTATGAAAAGAATTTGCAGGAGTAAAAGGCAGGAGGAATTTATGGGAAAATGGAGGAGGTTCGTATCCTACTATAAACCCTATATGGGGTTGTTTATATCGGACATGATCTGTGCATTCGGAGCAGCATTGGTTACCTTGATATATCCCCTCATAGTAAGATACATAACGAATGATTTACTCGTTAATTATGAGATTGGTGATGCTTTGCAGACCATTATCAAGCTGGCTTTGCTTATGACAGGGTTGGCTTTGCTCGAGATGGCCTGTAATTTTTATATTACCTATCAGGGCCATATGATGGGCGCCAGGATGGAATATGATATGCGTAACGATATCTTTGAGCATTATCAGAAGCTGTCCTTTAATTTTTATGACAATCAGAAAACCGGACAGTTAATGTCCAGAATAACGAATGATTTATTCGATATCACGGAACTATGCCATCATGGGCCGGAGGATATCGTGATTTCCATTATAAAGTTTGTGGGTGCTTTTATTATCCTGATTAACATTAATCTGCCGCTGACCTTGATTGTATTTATTTTTCTGCCGCTGATGTTTTTGTTTGCTTACAGGATGAAGGACAGGATGAACCGCGCCTTCCGTAAGAACCGGGACCGTATTGCCGAGATAAACGCACAGATCGAAGACAATCTTTCCGGCATAAGGGTGGTAAAATCCTTTGCAAATGAAAATCGTGAAATGGATAAATTCCAGGATGGCAACCGGAGGTTTGTGGAAAGTAAACGCAACAGCTATTTTCAGATGTCAATCTTTCATTCCGGTCTGGGATTCTTTACGAACTTAATAAATGTTGCGGTAATTGCGGGAGGAACCTTTCTGATCATAAAGGATATCATCGTACTCAGTGACCTGATTACTTTCCTGCTTTATATCAATAACATTATTGACCCGGTTAAAAAGCTTATTAATTTTACCGAACAGTTCCAGAACGGCATTACCGGGTATGACCGCTTCATGGAGATCATGAATATTCAGCCGGATATCGTCGATAAGAAGGATGCGGTAAAGCTTGGCAATGTAAGGGGAGACATAGAATTCAGGAAGGTATCCTTCAAATATAACGATACCAAGGAGGATGTATTCCATAACATCGACCTAAAGGTAGACGCGGGCGATTATATCGCACTGGTCGGTCCTTCGGGAGTAGGCAAGACTACGATCTGCAGTCTGATTCCAAGGTTTTATGAGGTGACCACGGGAAGTATCCTGCTGGACGGTATCGATATCCGTGATATTAAGATGAAGTCCCTACGCAGGAATATCGGTATTGTTCAACAGGAGGTATACCTGTTTGCAGGGACAGTTCTTGAGAATATCCGATATGGAAAGCTGGAGGCTTCGGAAGAAGAAATTATAGAAGCGGCAAAGAATGCAAATGCTCATGATTTTATAATGGAACTCCCGGATGGTTATCATACTTACATCGGACAAAGGGGGGTAAAGCTATCCGGAGGCCAGAAGCAGCGGCTCAGTATTGCGAGGGTATTCTTAAAGAATCCGCCTATCCTGATCTTTGACGAAGCCACCTCCTCCCTGGATAATGAAAGTGAGAAAGTAGTACAGGATTCCCTGGAGAAGCTGGCAAAAAACAGGACTACTTTTGTGATTGCTCACCGACTTTCTACCATTCGGAACGCAAAAAACATACTTGTCCTGACAGAGGACGGCATTAAGGAACGCGGTACCCACGAAGAACTGATAAACTGCGGAGGCATCTATGCGGGTCTGTATAAGTTAACACAGTCCCAAACCCAAAGTGAACCTATTGCCTGATATTTCAGGAAAGCAGGATCGGAAAGTGAAGGAATAAATGGACAGGAAAATTATATTTTTTGATATAGACGGAACCTTATATGATTCGGAGCTTGGGGTACCGGAATCCGCTGGGAAAGCGGTCAGGCTTCTTCTGGAACATGGGCATATTCCGGTTATCTGCACCGGCAGAACCAGAGCCATGATCCCTGAATATCTTATTGATATAGGATTTACCGGAATAGTGGCCGGTGCGGGAACCTATGTGGAATACATGGGAGAAATAGTGCATCATAAGGTGGAGGGCACGGATTATATCAGGGATATTCTCGCCTTATTGCATGGGAATAATGTGAACTATATAATTGAAGGCCCGGAGTATGTGTACTATGGCAGTACGGATAAGAATGCGGAATATGATTTCTTCAATCAACTTTTGAGCAAAGTCGGAAAGGATAAGGCAAAACCGGCCTCAGGCAATGTGGTCCGTATGAATAAGATATCCTGTTTTGGTATGAAGGATAGCAGCCTGGCGGCCATGATGCCGGCTATAGAGAAAAAATTCCATGTGATAGACCATCAGGACGGTATTCTGGTGGAGCTGGTTCCCAACGGTTATAATAAGGCAACAGGCATTCGGAGATTAATAGAATTCCTCCATATTGACAGAAAGGATACCTATGCATTCGGCGACAGTATGAATGACATGGAGATGTTGAATTATGTCGAATACGGAATTGCAATGGGCAACAGCTATCCTGAGGTTCTGAAAAAGGCAAGGTATAAAACAAAATCAATGAAAGAGGATGGAATCTATTACGGTTTAAAAGAATTCGGACTGATATGAGGATGGTTTTACTTACCATTGCGGAAATGGGAACAAAGTTCAAATTGCATCGTCTAATATTTAAGAGTATACTAATACTGCAACTATGAACTTGTAAAACGCGATAGTTTGAATACAGGGAGAAGGGACCAGGTAGACCCGCGTAATAGGCCGATTAGGGGGAAATTATCAATGTACGAGGAGAAATCATTGGTTTACGACCTTGAGACGTTAATGAGAGAATACGGAAATGATGTTTTGCGTACGGCATATATGTATGTAAAGGACAGTCATTTGGCGGAGGATATTTTCCAGGACGTATTTCTTAAGGTAAACCAGAAACTCGGTACTTTTCAAGGCAGCAGCAGTATTAAGACTTGGATAATCAGTATTACCATTAATACTTGTAAGGATTATTTGAAAAGCGCATGGAAACGAAGAGTAGTGCCGATAACAGAGTTTCATGAGAACACAATTGCCGGGAAAAATGATTATACGGCGGTTGAACAGCAGGATGAGAACCTGCTTATCCGGAAAGCAGTGATGGACCTGCCGGATAAATACAAGGATATTGTATTGTGTGTTTATTTTCAGGATATGACCATCAGTGAGGCTGCTTCTTTATTAAAGATTGCGGAAGGAACGGCAAAGAGCCGCTTATTCAGAGCGAAAGAGAAAATGAAACTCTGCCTGGAAGGGAGGATTTAGGATGGAAAGGAACAGTAAGAACGATAAAAATCTGCTGGATTTTGATGACATATGCCTGAGAGACCGTCTGAATACCTCTTTTGACAAGGATAATATAGCAATATCCGATGATTTAATTGCCAGGACTCTGCAGGCTGCAAAGGAAGAGAACCCTGGTTTATATGAACGCGGGGAGGGAAAGAAGAAAAGCTTCCCTGTTCTGAGAATCGCCAGGGCGGCAGCCGTATTGCTTATTGTATTTGTTGCTTTATATGCATTTAGCCGGCTACCGCTTGGCAATCAAAAAATGTCGGAATCACCTATGAACCAAAGCGATACGAGTGCTTATGATTCGACTGCTGCTGCGGATTCCGCACCAAGTGCGGGGATGCTGGAGTATGCCGAGGAAGGTACGGGCTCTGCTAGGAAGGATGATGCGGGCAGCGAGGACGGAGCAACGGCTGAAAAACCGGATATATTGGCGGAATACAGTACGGATCAGGCAAATACCGAAGCAGAATCACAAAGTAAAACTTCTTATAACATGAATTCAGGAGCATTTACACAGCTGTATCCGATTCCGGCGGACCGGATCGTATCTTTTACGGCGGAGGCGGCAAAACAGGAAAGCTTAACGGCAGATAAGAGCAATGCAGAGGAGTTTTACAATATTCTCAATGCATATCTCATTACAGACGGGGAGAAGGACATCAGCAGCGCATGGAATTACCGGATTGATATTGAGACGGATGACGGTAAGACTTATACAATTCTGGTCGGCGATGGTATCCAGGTGAAGGAGCATGACGGAGAAAGCACAAAGGAAAACTATTATACCGTAGAGAAAAAGGATGACTTATTGCAGAGCATGGAGGAATTTTATAAGGGTTTAAGGAGTAAAAAATAAAAAGTGGAACCCTGCTATTGCGGCAGACAGATACCCCGGAATAAAGAAAAGAACCATCCGACTACGCATATTACGGATGGTTCCTTTTCTTTTCATTATTATACTGCCTTTGATTTCGGAGTGTCTTCCGATATTTTTCCCTCCTTGGAATCTGTACCAGAACCCTCGGAAGTGATATTAATGGATACATATTCACGCGTATCCTTTTTATTTGGTTCATCGTCATTCTCTTCCTCTGCATCGAAATCTTCGAACTCATCGTCGAACTCATCAAACTCATCAGAAGAATCCTTGTTGATAAGATTTTTGTACACATAGTAAGCACCATATGCAAGTGTTGCCACAGATGCTGTTCCAAATAAAAACTTTCCAAATTTCTTCATTCTTATCATACTTCCTTTCGCCTTAACAGTATATGCATTTACTGTTATATATTATACATTTCAGACATGGTAACTTTAAAATTTCCGAAGAACTTTTTTATTTTTTCATACAATTTATATAACAAACGTACCATTATTTTCATTATATGACATTGAGGTGTAAAAATAAAGTAAAATTTGTATTAAGTATATAAATAATTAGGATTTTATTTAGAAAATCTTTCTTGATTCGATATCTTTAAAATGATATGATATAGAAGATATAAGCATTCCGGTGCGGTAATGCAGGGAATGGGATACTTACGAGAAAAGGCAGATCATTTGCTTCTGGAAAGGCGGGAATCTATTATGTTTGAGATGAAAGATGAATATTTAACCGGAATTAAGGTAATTGATGATGAGCACAGAGAATTATTTCGTATTGCGGAAGAGGCTTATGAAACATTATCCAATGATTTTATAGCAGATAAGTTTGACAACATTTTTGCAATTTTAAATCGTTTAAGGGAGTATACGAAAAAACATTTTGCTGATGAGGAAGCATATATGGAAAGCATTCATTATAAAAGGATGTTTACACAAAAGCTGGAACATGCTGCTTTTATTAAAAAATTGGATGGATTGGATCTGGAGCATGTTGATGAGAACCAGACCGAAACTTTAGTTGAAGTGCTGGAATTTCTGGAGGACTGGCTGATACATCATATACTGGAAAAGGATAAGCTGATCGGTTTGGCGGAATAATTACAATTATTTAAATGGATAAACCTGTTTGCATTACTTTTGGGGTAAGAACAGATACTATAAAGGGATTTGGAAATTTTTTTGAGGGCGGTTTCAGGAAGGGGAGAAAAATAATTTGAATATCGGTTTATTTACAGAGACGTATTATCCCGAGATTAATGGGGTTGCAAATTCCGTATATATGCTTAAGAATGAGCTGGAGAAGATCGGGCATACCGTATATGTCTTCACAACCACGACTCCCGGCGCGCCGGAGCATGAATATAACGTGTTTCGCGTACCAAGTGTTCCGTGCATCCTGATTACGGAAAGAAGGGTTGGACTTTTTTACCAGCATAAACTGGCCTCGCTGATAAAAAAGTTAAATTTGGATATCATTCATACCCATACGGAATTTTCACTGGGGATCTTCGGACGTATTATGGCAAAGGAATTAAAGCTGCCTATGGTGCATACCTATCATACGATCTATGAGGACTATACGCATTACCTGACCCGGTTCAGGCAGCTTGACAGAAGAGCCAAGGCCTTTGCTAGGGTTTTTACAAAGGTATGCTGCAATACGGTTGAACAGGTTATAGTGCCGACGGATAAGGTAAAGGAGTTATTGCAGACATATAGCGTACACAGGGATATTTCCGTAATTCCCACAGGTGTCAACCTTACCAAATTCAATCCGGAGCTGTATTCTTCCGAGGATGTCGGCCGGTTAAAAGAAAAGTTCGGAATAGATAAACAGGATAAGGTCCTGCTCTATCTGGGGAGAGTATCCAGGGAAAAGAATATATCTGAAATTATTGATGCAATGCCCGGGTATATGGATACCAGGAGCGATGTTAAGTTTGTCATTGTCGGAAGCGGACCGGAGCTTGAACACCTGAAGCATTCCGTAAAGAGCTATGAGCTGCAGGACAGGATTATATTTACAGGATCACAGCCGTGGGATACCATAGGCTTGTTTTATCAGCTGGGAGATGTCTTTGTAAGTGCTTCCCAAAGCGAAACCCAGGGTCTGACCTATATTGAAGCGATGGCTGCCGGTTTGCCGATTGTGGCAAAACAGGATAAGTGCCTGCGTGATATTCTGGTACCGTGCTGGAACGGCTATGAATTTTCCGGACGGGAGGAACTCATGCGGGGATTGGATGCCGTTTTATATGGCAATGATGGTATTCCCTACAGTGAAAACGCAAGAAATAAGGTAAAGATGTATTCGTCCGAAGAATTTGCCCGGAGTGTGGAAAAAGTATACGAAGAAGTGCTTAGCCGCATTCAGGGCAGCGGGCAGCGGGAAGCATATGAATCACGCAAGATATCACATTTATTTCATATATAAATTAGGTAATTGCGAAACTCCTTTTTGTGGTTGTTGATGTTCCTGTGTGTTTCGGCTGCCTCTACAATTTACTGAAATTATTGGGCTTACACATACAATAAATGCATTTGTATGTGACGTCCAAACAATTTCAGCAAACAGTAACGACAGACGAAACACACATTAGAACAATCACAAACACAATTGAGAGTTTCGCAAATGCCTGTCATATATAAATGAACAAGAGGAGAAGAAAGAATGGACGGTGCGGAGAACCAGGCAAAGAATGTTTCGATAAATACACAGGATGGGAAAAGCAGCAGCGGAAGGCTTAGCTTTATACCTGTTACCGGCAGGGCACAGATAGAAGCCGTAGCCGAACTTGCTTCGGAAATCTGGCATGAACATTTCGTTACCATCCTGTCCCCGGAGCAGATTGATTACATGGTGGATAAGTTCCAATCTGTTCCGGCTATTACAAATCAGATTAACAGCCGGGGCTACAGGTATTTTATGCTGATGCTGGATGCCGATATGATAGGCTATTGCGGCGTGAAAGAGGAAGAGGAGGAAAAGAGACTGTTTCTCAGTAAGCTGTATATACATAAATCGCACAGAGGGCATGGCTATGCAAGCAGGGCATTTGAATTTATGGCTGATCTGTGTGAGGAGAAAGATTATCACAAGATTTGGCTTACCGTAAACCGCTTTAATGAGAACACCATCAAAGTATATGAGAAAAAAGGTTTCATAAAGACCCGGACTCAGGTGGCGGATATCGGCG